>DASTKE010000347.1:0-8865 GCA_035716105.1 Ktedonobacteraceae bacterium
AATGGTCAGGGCTGCGCCCTGACCATTGGCCTCTCCTGTATCCCTCTCTTCTTTACTGCTTTGCTACGCGGCGGCGTTGCCGACGCTGACAACGGTGTTAGCGGGATACTGGATTTTGACCTTGACGGCAGCGTTGTTTCCGATGGCCTGAGCGTTCCCGCTGTAATCACTCAGATCCGCCGTTGCGGGGATAGTGAAGGTGTAGCTTTTGGTGCCAACTGTGAAGTGAAGCACGCGGTCTGCTCCAACGGCGCTCGTTGTGATGCCTGTGTAGGCTATGTTGTGCAGGTCTGGATCACCTGCCTGGGCAGGCTTCAAGATGGTTGCCGTGAAGCTGCCATCAGGGTTTATCGCTGAATCCATATCGACGCTGCTTCCTACCGTCGGAAGGCTTGCACCATAGGCCGAGCGGTCAGTTTGGGCATTGATCGCCAGCGTGTAGGTCTGCCCATTTGGTGCGCTCATGACAAGGCTGCTGCTATTGATGCTCTTCACAGGACCGATGAATGAGATGCCACCCGCCTTAAACCCGACCGGGAGGGCGGTGGAAGTTGCGGGTTGAGTCGCGGTCGTGGATACTGGAGTTGTAGCGGTTGTCGTAGCAGCGGAGCCTGTTGTGCCTGGCCCGCTCTGTCCAGTATTTCCACCGGTACTTATACCACCGGTCGAACACGCTGTAAGCAAAATCATCAGCACAAGCACTACGATAGACACGAGTATGACGCGAAGATGACGAAATGGGATTGTTTGCATAGTTTTCTCCGTGCAGTTACAATGGCCTTTCAGGCTCAAATCCCTCTCTCAAAGGAGCACTACGTGTTCAGAAAATCTACAAGGCTGGACTATCTGATAGACGATCAGATTTCTGTTTTTTAGTGCGTACTATGCTCTCTGGCATAGTGTTCCGCAGGCAGTTCTCAAAGCGCTTCCTCCCGACTCGGCTTGGCTTCCTCCTCACTAACTCAATCTAAGGCTACCGAAATTCCGTTCTGTCCTAGAAACAGGTTCAGTTGGGCCGCGTGTTCCTGCACGTGACGCATGTTGTAGAGCTGTAACTCCAGGAAGCTGACGGCTTGCCCCTCCGCCCAGGGATACTCGACGACCTGGCGCGCCCGCTCATCCGTCAGAGCCAGCAGCGTGTCGTGGCACTTCTGGCGCGTAGCCGCCAGATAGGTGCGCAGCTCCTCCTTCGTATAGGGCCGTTCGGGCGACACGGGGGGATCTAGCTCAGTCCAGATAAAGGGAGCGGGGGGAATGAATTCCTCCTCCGGAGAGCCTGAGAGATACAGGTCGAGCCAGAAGAGGGTATGATACACGAGATACCAGAACTCTGAGAACTCCGGTAGGAACCCCGATTCCGGCTGCTCAGGCCAGAGGCGCTCTTGCCACAGCGAATCAGGGCAGGTCATCAGGGCGTTTTCAAGCATATCGATGGCGGCGCTGAACTGCCGCCAGAGGGCGGTCTTCCACAGGGAATCCATTCTGTACTCCTCCTTCGTGTCATGCTGATCCTCGTTTCATATGTGTGTCCGCTTTTGTCAGTAGACATCTGCAATGATACCAGAAAAAGCGGTGAAAATGCGTCCGCATTGATGAATTTTCACGACCAAAACCGGCACCCTCGTAGGCGGGCGATCGATCGCCGCATCGCCGATTATGAATTTGAACGACCAAAACCGGTAGGGAGCTGTCATTCTTCGCTGCGCTCAGAATCTTCGCAGGGTGAGGCAGATTCTTCGCTGCGCTCAGAATGACATTCCCGATCCTGGTTGTGAAATTTCATGATCGGCCCGCCTCCAGGCCGATCAATCGGCGATGCGGCGATCAATCGCCCGCCTACGGGAGCATTCCCGAATCTGGTCGTAAAACTTCATCAATGCGGGTGGCATCGCACCTGAGCCTGTGATACTCTATACTGAAATGACGCTGTTTCCACCCAGGAGGAAGAAAAACATGGATCTGCGAACAGTACAGAAGCCCTTCAAAGAAAAATATCGTAACGATCCGAATACCGCACGGATCACCCTCAAGGCGCAGGGCAGTCAGACTGAAACTCCAATAGCGTGTTCGGTCGATATCGGACGCGCCCTCTATCAGGCCCAGGCTCATACAGGCGTGGGAGGAGCAGGCACGGCAGCATGTTCGGGTGATCTGCTGCTGGGAGCGCTGGCAGCCTGCGCCCAGATCACCTGCCAGATGGTCGCGACCGCGATGGGCATAGCCACAAACCGCATTGAGGTAACGGTCGAAGGAGACCTTGACCTGCGAGGCACACTGGGCATCTCAAAAGAGGCTCCCGTCGGCTTCGAGACGATTCGCGTTCGCTTTGAGATCGATGCCTCTGAAGCAACGGCAGAGCAACTGCAGGCCCTGCGCGAGAAGACGGAGCAATATTGCGTGGTGATGCAGACGCTGACCACCCCACCGGAGATAGAGGTGGACTGGTCTCATTAAGTGGCCCACTACCTCTCTCATCATGTGAACAACCTGTAGTGCGAGGACAACGAAAACATGCCAAAATCCGACATTCCAATGGGTTCGGAATTCGGGCCGAACCAGATTGACCTTGCTCGCGTGCTGGAACTGGCCCAGGAACACGCGGGCGATGAACAGGCATTTGTCGAGGCAATAGTAAACGCATATGGATGGGAGTCCAAGACGGCGAGGAATACGCCGCTGAGCATGAAAGCATACCTGCTTCTGAGTGAAGACAATCAGCTGACTGATACGGGGCAACGTCTGCTTTCCCTACAAGCGCAGCCCGATGAAATGCACGCGGAATTCGCTCGCCATATTTTGTTCAAACTACATGGATTAGAGGTCGTCAATGCTATTGATACACTTATCAGGACCGGTAAGAAGCCAACACAACTGACTATAGCCGAGATACTCAAGGCGCAAGGTCTCTACGTTCCTGAAAGCAGCACCCATATCAGCAAGTTATGTGGCTGGCTCAGTCGAGCGAGCATTTTTCGCACTGAAAGAGCCTTTGACTCACTGGATATAGATCGTGCATCCGAGCTTATCGGCGCAAATCAGGCCGATGTCGATACACTGGCGGAAATGCCAGCCGATCAACACGCTGTCTTGAAAGCACTCTGCAATCTGCCAATGGAGGCGATACCCGATAAACAGCCCTTACTCGGCAACAAGATCATGGATTATGCAGAAGAGCTTTATGGAGTACATTTCAACTCCAAGAACTTTCCTCGCGAAGTCCTGGAACCGCTGGCCGCAGCAGGCTATCTTCGTATTGAGAAAGCAGCCAAGGCTACCGGAGAAGAGGCCGGTAGCCGAACACAGGTCTCGGGAAAACCCTATCTGGTCTACCGAACCGAGAAATTTTCCAACGAATATCTGAGTCCGCTGGTAGATGCGCTTGCTAACACCGGCTTAGCAGTACGTCAGCTGCTCCGCAAACCACTCTCTGAAATAGTGCAGGAACTTCAATCCGAGAATACAGGCATCAAAGGCAAAGCACTGGAAGCCCTGGCTTTCTATTTTATGAGACTGCTGGGCCTGGAATTTCGGGGCTGGCGCAAACGTGGTAAGAAGACAGGCGGCTTTGAGGTCGATATCATTGTGGAGGGAGCGCGTCTGGTATTTAGCCGCTGGCAAATCCAGTGTAAAAATACACCCGACAACGCGGTCTCTCTCGAGGATATTGCCAAAGAGGTTGGACTTTCGCTCCAGATCAAATCAAATGTGATTCTAGTGATCACAACAGGGCGGTTTAGCAAGGATGCATTGGACTACGCCAACGATATGATGCAGATGACCAACTTGAATATCATCACGCTCGATAAACGTGATTTGACGGCCTTGAAAACATCATCACTGTCTATTGTTGATATTCTGAACAGGAAGGCAAGGCAGGTGATAGAACTCAAAGCATTGCCTGATTTCTAAAACGAAGTCTACCAGAGGGTATTCTGATACCCTCTGGCTTCGGCCTTCACGCTCTTGCTCGTATCGGTACTCTCCTCATCTCTGGTTACTTGAGTAACAGGATGGTGATTGCCATTCGTTGCCTGCTTCGGTTGGCGTGTCTTGCCACCATTTTCCGGCAAAGGCGGCTCAACATGCCCGTTCCACAGCAAACCCGGACGAGCAAGTTTATAGAACTTCTCGGCATTCCCATTGCCATTTGAGGATACCGTCTTTTCGTCAACGACGAAACGTCCCTTTGCACTCTCTACGTAGTCTTCCCGCAGTTCTATACATACCCATCTGCGATTGAGCCGTTCAGCGACCTCACCGGTCACACAACTGCCTCCAAACGGATCAATCACCAGATCATCAGGATCGGTCAGCATACGAATAAAATACTCAGGCAAAAGAGCAGGATAACGGGCGGGATGTGTTTTCAGCTGATGCTCGGTACAATAGCGTAAATAAGCGGAATTGCTCTCGGTATTGGGAATGGCAAGTACATTCGGTGGAATGGAAGCACCATTATCAATAGAAAACTTGGTACTGATATCATGCCCACTGGGGCGCAGCTTTGCCTTATACCCATTACGCAGCAACTCCATCATGGATTCACTGTAAGGCTGCAAGACGCGGGTGTTCGATGCTTTCGGCCAGGGTGTCTTGGAGAGCCACCAGACACAATTGACGGCATCCTTCACCCGAACACGACGAACCGTCACCCATTCAGCAGGAGTGGGAAGCTTGCTGGGATTCCACCAGTAAAATTCCTGTGCCAGATGAAATTTGTACTCACGGCAGAGCATAATCAAGAGCTCGTAATGGTACAGGCTGCGCGTCGGCTGGCCCGGTATCCACGCGCCGCCGATGTCGATAACCAGCGAACCATTCTCGGCCAGCACCCTGTAGAAAGCTTCCGCAAATGGGCGAAACCACTCTAAATATTGATCTGCATCGACATTCCCGTATTCCTTCTGGCGCACGAGTCCAAAGGGTGGACTCGTCATGATTAAATTCACGGAACCGGGTTGTACTGCCTCCTGATTGCGCAGAAATTGAAGTGAGTCACCGCAAAATATGCTGCCCTTGCTAGCAGAAAATGCTAATTGAGGCGCTGGTAAGACAGTTTCAGGGCAAATCTCATCCGCTTCATCCTGCTCATTCTCTAGCAAATATTGCTCGTTATTCATACATTCTGTCATAGATTGTTTCTGCTCAGGCATTGGCTCTTTCCTCGCTCTCCTCGCTCACATTGTTCTATATTGTAGCATAGTCGGAAGCGCGAGCATAGAGTCTCTTTCCCGTTCAAAGCAGTAGACATCGCCTCTCAGAAAAGCATATACTTTTCATGTCTCAAACATGCATGACGCTGAAGTTGTGCTCATTATATATGCCAGGTCAGGCTTTGATGACAAACAATGAAAGAGAGATGAGACATGCGACAACCGGTAGCTCGCGTGGATGTTGTGCGCGACACCTACTTTGGCACGACGATAGAGGACCCGTATCGCTGGATGGAGGATTGGAAAGGCGAGGAATTCCAGGCGTGGGTCAAGGAGCAAGCGGCCTACACACGCGCATATCTGGATGCGCTACCTGGGCGCGATAGCTTGCTTGCCCAGATCACCGAATTAACCAACGCTGGCCCTGTTCTCTCCTACTTTCAGGTCACCAGTGGCTACACGTTCTATCTCAGGCGCGATCCAGGTGAGAACCTTGCGAAACTGATGGCGCGCACACCGGACGGTCAGGAGAAGGCACTGTTCGATCCTAACCGTATCGCTGGTGAGGCGCAGACGGCCATAGACTGGTACTTCCCCTCGTGGGACGGGCGCTATGTCGCCTATGGCATCTCGCAGGGCGGCACGGAAAACAGCGTGCTGCACGTGTTGGAGACGGAAAGCGGCGCGGCGCTCGCTGAGACCATTCCGCACACCGAATTTACGCACATCAGTTGGCTAGAGGATAATCGCTCTTTCGCCTACCACCGCTTCCCGGAGCGACCGGCGAACGCGCCGCCGACCCAGCGCTTCCAGGAAGGCTGCACCTACTTGCACCGCCTGGGCGACAATCCCGCCAGCGACCAGCCCATCTTTGGTCCGAACGTGAGCAAGGGCGTGGAGATCGGTCCTGACGACTATCCCTTCCTGATGCTCTCACCCATCAGCGATTGGGCCATCGGCCTGATCGTGCACGGCGACCTGAACGAGTACAGCATCTATGCCGCGCCGCGCTCGACGCTGTCCGACCCGGCCTCTACGCCCTGGCGAAAAATCGTGGATATCGAGGACGCTGTAGTCGGCTACGCGCTGAGCGGCGATACCATCTACCTGCGCACGCACAGGGACGCGCCGCGCTACAAAGTCATCGCCACCTCGCTGAGACAGCCTGACCTCGCCCATGCCACGCTGGTAGCGCCGGAAAGTCAGGCCGTAATCGAGGATATCAAGGTCGCGGGCAATTACCTGCTGCTGAACGACCTTGACGCTGGCATCGGGCGCTTGCGGCGTGTGAAGCGCGATGGGGTCGAGCCGGAAGCCTTCACCGTGCCGTTCGAGGGGTCGATCAGTGAATGGGCGAGCGCGCCGGGCAGTTCCGAGGTACTGGTCAGCATGAGTTCGTGGGTCGTCTCGCCGCGCCTCTATCGCTGCGATGTCAACACTGGCAGCATGGAAGACACGAAGCTCTACCCACCCTCGCCAATTGACTTCAGCGACATCGAGACGCACGAGGTGCAGTATCCCGGTCAGGATGGTACGCCGATTCCGCTCTCGCTCATTCACAAAAAGGGACTGAAGCTGGATGGCAGCAACCCCACGCTGCTGCGTGGCTATGGCTCCTATGGCCTCAACTCGGATGCCTTCTTTATACCGCGCATGAGGGCGTGGTATGATCTCGGCGGTGTATTGGCCGTTGCCCATATGCGCGGCGGCGGTGAATATGGCAACGAGTGGCACATGGCAGGCAAGGGCATTCACAAGCACAACACCATCGAAGATTTCATTGCCGCTGCCGAATATCTGATTGCCCAGAAGTACACCAGCCCGGAACGATTGGCCGGTGAGGGTGGCAGCGCGGGCGGCATTCCCACGGGAGGCGCGCTGGTGCGACGGCCCGACCTGTGGTCAGTGATGGTGATGAAGGTGCCGCTCGTCAATGCGCTGCGCGCCGAGTTCACAGAGAATGGGCCACCAAACGTGCCGGAGTTCGGCAGTGTCAGCAGCGAAGAGGGCTTTCAGGGTCTGCAAATCATGGATGCCTATATTAGAGTGCGGGATGGCGTGGTCTACCCTGCCGTGTTCCTGACCGCCGGGGCAAATGACCCGCGTGTGGTGGTCTGGCAGGCCGCGAAGATGGCGGCGCGGTTGCAGGTTGCCACCTCCTCCGGCAAGCCCGTGTTGCTGCGCGTCGAGTTCAAGGGCGGTCACGGGATGGGTTCCACTCAGCAGCAACTCAACGAGGAAGCTGCCGACGAGTTCGCCTTCTTCTGCCAGCAGATGGGGATTAACTATGAAGGTTTTAGAGTGTGACGCGATTGCCTCCGGCTGGCATGGTGAAGCGGAGGAAACCGCCTGCTGCCAGGCGCGAGCAGACTACTGTCAGCGTAAAGAAGGCGAAGAGCGCGGCAGCTGTCTTCAGTTCATAGAGCGCGAAGTCTGAAAACGTGAGATGGTTCGCGCCTGTGGTGAAGAAACGCACGATGGCCGGTCCCTGCTGCGAACCGCCGAGGGAATTGACCGCCATGCCGGCAAACAGGGTCAGCAGCAGGTCGACGCCCAGGCAAATAATTGCCATCAGGGGGCCGAGCAGCCAGAAGCGCTTGCTCAGCCGCTCGCGTTTGGGTGATTGGATGCGGCGCGTGGCCCAGAACGGCGCAACCAGGAATTGCAACAGCAAAAAGAGCAGAGGAGCGGCCACAAACACCCAGTCGGGAAAGACTAATGGCGAGATGAGCGCACCAAGGCGGCCCAGCGTGTAGATGATGACACCCTCTATGACGCCGCGCCGGTAGCTGGTCTTATTGAACATAGGATTGGCGAACCTGTCTATCTCTTGTTCCGTAGGGGCGACGCCCCTACAAAGCGTACTAGTGGCAGCTGCAGTCGCCGCCGCAGCCACAACTGCCCATCGAGGAGTCGTCGCTGTAATCGTAGTCACCGCTGCTCTCGCCGCGCAGGGAGGCGAAGAGCGACAGCAGGCGGCGCACCTTCTCGCTGTGACATTTCGTGCAGACGATATCGTCCGCGTGCTGGTAGCTGACCAGCATCTCAAACCTGGATTTGCAGTCTGAGCAGTAATACTCGTACAATGGCATAAAAGGATACCTCGTTGTTTCAATCCCAGAGGGGACGTCAGATCTCTTCGGACTATTGTAGTGTCTGGGAAGGGTATCGTCAAGTACGGGAATTTGACCAAGACGAAATACGTAGGTGCCGATGTATCGCGCACAGCGCCGATTATGAACTTGAACAACCAAAACCGGTCCTGTCATTCTGAGCGCAGCGAAGAATCTCCCTCACCACCCGAAGATTCTTCGCTGTGCTCAGAATGACATCTCCATGCCGATCCTGGTCGTGAAACTTCATCATCGGCCCCGCCTTGTTTTGCTGATAAATCGGCGGTGGGCGCGATACATCGGCCTCTACACATGTTTACCTGATTGAGAATGAGGAACTATATATGGCTTTAACTATTGGTATTGTGGGTCTGCCGCAGAGTGGCAAGACCTCTCTGTTTAACGCGCTGACGAAGGCGGGTGCGCCTGTCAGCAACTACGCGACCAGCACAGTGCAAGCGAATATGGCTGTGGTGCAGGTGCCGGACGCCCGGCTGCAACCGCTGGCGGATATCTTCAACCCGAAGAAGGTCACGCCGACCACCGTTGAATTTGTGGACGTGGCCGGCATGGGCCAGAGCCAGCACGCGCCGGAGGGG
>DASTKE010000348.1:0-2793 GCA_035716105.1 Ktedonobacteraceae bacterium
ACCTCATCCCAATGTGATATACTCACATAGGCGCGTAGCCATATTTGTAGGCAGTAGGAAAAGGAGATCTTCATGGGACGACTTGAGGGACGGGTTGCTTTTGTAACCGGAGCAGGCCGGGGCATTGGTGCCGCGACCGCCTTGCGCATGGCCGAAGAGGGAGCGCGTGTAGCCCTGGCCGATGTGGATACCGAGGGATGCCAGCAGGTGGCGACGGAGATAGACCGCCTGGGGTCGGAAGGGCTCGTGCTGCGCTGCGACGTGTCCAACGCGGAAGAGGTGCAGAACGCCATCGACACAACGGCAAGCCATTTTGGCAAGCTGGATATTTTAGTCAATAACGCGGGCGTCTTGCGCGATAATTTGCTCTTCAAGATGTCGGACAGCGACTGGGATACCGTCATGAACGTCCACCTGAAGGGTGCGTTTCTCTGCAGCCGCGCCGCGCAGAAGTACATGGTACAGCAGAAGTACGGTCGGATCGTCTCGCTCTCCTCAACCGCGGCCCTGGGCAATCGTGGGCAATCGAACTATTCCACGGCCAAAGCTGGCTTGCAGGGGCTGACGCGCACGCTGGCCATCGAACTCGGCCCCTTCGGCATAACAGCCAACGCTGTCGCCCCCGGTTTCATCGATACAGAGATGACCCGTTCTACAGCGCGCCGCCAGGGCTTTGACCCCGACGAGGTCATCGCCCAGGCATCGAAAACCATTCCCGTGCGCCGCGTCGGTCAGCCCCGCGATATCGCCAACGTGATCTGCTTCCTCTGCTCCGACGAGGCTGGCTTTGTCAACGGCCAGATCATCTACGTGGCAGGTGGACCGCGAGTCTAGAAGACGGAGAGAGGAAGACGATGCAGCAGCCAGAGCGTCGGCAGGCGATTATCGTGCTTGATTTTGGCTCGCAGTACAGCCGTTTGATTACCCGCCGCGTGCGCGAATGTCACGTCTACAGCGAGTTGCGACCGGCGACGACCACGCTGGCCGAACTCCAACAGAATCCACACCTGGATATCAAGGGCTTTATCCTCTCAGGTGGGCCTGCCAGCGTCTACGACGAGCAGGCACCGGTCTGTGATCCCGCGATTCTGGCAAGCGGCCTGCCCGTTCTGGGTATCTGCTATGGTATGCAGTTGCTGGCATACCAGCTCGGCGGACACGTGACTCCTGGCAGCGAGAAGCGCGAGTACGGCCCCGCCACTATTGAGGTGTTGCCGGAGGCAGCGAACGACGCGCTGAGCTTTCGCATCTTCTCGGGCCTTCGCCCCACTCCAGCCCAGACCGATCAACTCACGCCACCCACAAACCCCGACATGCCAGCCGTTCCCCTGCGCCTGCCCGTGTGGATGAGCCACGGCGATAATGTTGACCGGTTGCCGGAGGGCTTCAGCGTGCTGGCTTGCACCGAAAGCAACCCGGTTGCTGCCATCGCCAACCCACAGGGCATGATTGGCTTGCAGTTCCACCCCGAAGTCACACATACACCGCAGGGCAAGACGATGATCCAGAACTTTCTCTTCCGCGTCTGTGGTTGCGTGCCAGGTTGGACGACCGGTTCGGTCATCGAAGAGACGGTGGAGCAAATTCGCCAGCAGATGGGCGCGCAGCGGGTGATCTGTGGGCTTTCCGGTGGCGTCGATTCGGCGGTGGCGGCGTTGCTGGTTCATCGCGCCGTGGGCGATCAGCTCACTTGCGTCTTTGTCGATACCGGTTGCCTGCGTCTGGGCGAACGCGAGCAGGTGGTGGAGACCTTCAGCCGCCACCTGCACATTCCCCTGGTCGTCGTCGATGCGCAGCAGCGTTTCCTGGCGAAGCTGGCAAACGTCATCGACCCGGAGCAGAAACGCAAGATCATCGGCGAAGAGTTCATTCGCGTCTTCGAGGAGGAGGCGCGAACGCTGGAACAGCAAGGTGGCCCCATTCCCTTCCTGGCGCAGGGGACGCTCTATCCCGATGTCATCGAAAGCACCAGCCACGACACAGCCTCGACCGCGACGCGCATCAAGACGCACCACAACGTGGGCGGTTTGCCGGAAGAGATGGCGTTCAAGCTGGTCGAGCCGCTGCGCACTCTCTTCAAGGACGAGGTGCGCGAGATTGGGCTGGCGCTTGGTCTGCCGGAAGAGTGGGTCTGGCGGCATCCCTTCCCCGGTCCTGGCCTGGCTATTCGCGTCATCGGCGCGGTCGACAAACAGAGGCTGGACACGCTGCGCGCCGCCGATGCCATCGTCATCGACGAGATTCGCCGCGCCGGTATCTACCGCGAGCTTGGGCAGGCATTCGCCGTGCTGACACCCCTGCAAAGCGTCGGCGTCATGGGCGATGGCCGCACCTACGCCAACGTCGTGGCCGTGCGCGCCGTCACCACCGGCGACTTCATGACGGCGGACTGGGCGCGGCTCCCGCCCGACCTGCTGGCGCGACTCGCCAACCGCATCGTCAACGAGGTTCCCGGTGTCAACCGCGTCGTCTACGACATCACCTCCAAACCCCCGGCCACCATCGAGTGGGAGTAGAGCATAGGTAACAGGACGCTAATTGGAAATCCCCACCAGGCCACCCGCAAGGGGATGGCCCTACTATACCTGGTATCATCTACCGAGCCGCTGGCTGGCGAGTATAGTAGGGCCATCCCCTTGCGGGTGGCCTGCTGCAGTTTAACTCGAAGCCTATAAGGCGCGATCATTGGCCCCTACAAACCTATCCCCTATAGAGCAGCTTTTTCCAGTGAATGGGGTGTTGCTTCAGCCGGATGGTGGTCCAGCGATAGAGGAAGATGAACAGGAAAAGCCA
>DASTKE010000349.1:0-3658 GCA_035716105.1 Ktedonobacteraceae bacterium
GCGCTCCCAGTCAGTGACGTGGGCCTTGAGGCGGGCGAGTTCACTGCGCTTCATGGTCGTGAAGACCTTGACGAACTCGTCGCCGAGGATGGCGCTGAAGGCTTCGTCGCGCTCCAACGCATCCAGGGCCGCGTCCAGCGTTTTTGGCAACTGTGCAAAATCGTTGGAGCTTTCCGCCAGACCCTTGGCAGCGGCGTGTGGCATCTCCGCGTCTTTGAGGCCGAGCACACCGGCGGCGACGACGGCTGCTGTCGCCAGATAGGGATTGCTCAGGGCCGTGGGCAGGCGGTTTTCCAGGTGCGTGCCAGGGTCGCCGTTGCCCTTGGTACGAATCAAGGCCGAGCGGTCTTCCGGTCCCCAGCTGATGTTGGAAGGCGCGAAGTGATGCGGCACGAAGCGATGGTAGCAATTGGGCGTGGGAGCCATCAGGGCCATTGCTGCGTTCGTATGTTTCAACATACCCTGCATGAAGTAATACGCTGTTTTGGACAACCCATGCTCATTTTCGGGATCCAGGAAAGCGTTCTGACCGCTGTCATTCGAGACCAGGCTGATGTGCGTGTGCGCGCCGTTGGCGGACTGGTCGGTGAAGGGCTTGGTCATGAAGGTGGCGTGATAGCCCAGTTGATTGGCGATGAATTTGATGCCGTTCTTGAAAGTGAAGCCGAGGTCGCCAGCTTCCAGGCCAACGTGGGGGCCGTAGTTGATCTCGAACTGGCCGGGGCCGTACTCGGCGTTGGCGGTGATGATGTCGATGCCAATCTGCTGCATCAGTTCGACGATGCGCTCGGTGACGGGTACGGCCACGTTACGCATGGTGTTGAAGATGTGCAGGCCCTCAAAAATGGGCTGCATAGTCGCGGGATTGAGCAGGTAAAACTCGTATTCGAGTCCGACCATCGCCTGGTAGCCGAGTTTGTCGAGTTCCTCCAACACCTTGCGCAGCACGTGGCGTGGCGCGGCGTGCAGAGGTTTGCCATCGGCCCAGTAGGTATCGCAGATCAGTCGAGCGGTATTGTTCAACCAGGGGACAATCGCCGCCGTCGAGAGGTCGGGTTTGAGCATCTGGTCGGCGTAGTTGACCTCTTCGTTGTACTGAGTGTCCGAGACGACGAACGAGCGGCTATCCAGCGCCACGGTGCCGCCGTACATGTTCAACCCCTTGCCCTCCTCGGCAAAGCCGCGCACTTTGTTGATTGGCACGATCTTCGAGCGAGCAATGCCATGCATATCGGGCAGCTCAAAAAGGACGTTTTTGATACCCTCGCTGGTCCAATTTGCCAGCAACTCGTCAAGTGAGAGGGCGGGGTTGACCTGGGTTGTTGTCATAACAAATATCCTCCAACTAGTATTCAGAAATAGGACGATGCAGCGCCAGGCGAGCATCCAGTTCGTTCCAGGGCAGCAGGCCGTCGATCCAGCTTTGCACCCTGTCCAGCGCCATCATGGCGTCTTCGACGACCGCCAGAAACTCCTCGCTGTTCGCGGGACCCTGCTCCCGGAAATACTGTGCCAGCATACGCTCAAGAGCTACCGTTTCGGTCATTGACCATTTTTCTAAACGAGCGGCGTGCCGTTCTAATAACCCCGCGAGTACCTGGCATACCGCCTGTACTGGCATAATACCATCTTTCACCTGCTGCCTGCATACCTGGAGATTTTCACCGGCCCAGAAGAGGTTGAAATTGGCGTAGAAACAACAGGGCAGGTTGCCCATCGGCGGGCGCGAGACGGAACGCAAGGCGGTAATATCAGCTGGCTCGCGCTGCCAGACGCGAGTGGTGAAGGCGCGCAGTTCGTCCAGCACGCGAGCGGTGGCATGTTCCATATTTAGCTCCTTTCCAGCCTGACAGGCAGAATACCCTCACGCAGCACGCGATCTCCGGTGGCCTTGAGGTCATCCAGGTCGGAGACGACGCGGGCGAAGAGGCTGACGTAGCCGAAGGGCTGTGTCTGCCCGTAGAACAGGCAAATGGTTTGCCTGCCAGGGTAATAGCCAATGTCGCCGGGCTGCACATCCAGGATTTCGTTCTCCGGTTCTGCATAGAACGGCACCATGACGATCATCTCCTGACCCGCGAACTTGGCATGGACGCTGAAACTCTCGACGGGAAGCTGCTCCCACATACGCTGCGAGATCGTGGGGGCCTCCTGCTCAAGCAGTTCCACCACGACCTCTGTACCTGCTATGTGCATGACGAATCGTTTGGACATAAGGCAATTTCCTTTGTTCGTAGGGGCGACGCCTTGTGCTCGCCCGCGCTGGCTCTCAACCGGGACGCCCGCTTTCGTAGGGGCGATGCCTTGTGCTCGCCCGTGCTGGCTGGCTTTCAGCCGGGACGCGGGCGAGCACAAGGCATCGCCCCTACGGAGGTCTGTTCCCTCCTCCACGGATGGAAAGCCTGCTCATTTTTATGGTTGCGGCGCTTCGGTGTGCTCCTGGGGCCGGTCCGAATAGCCGTAGGGATCGGAGATGGTTGCCTGCTCAACATAACGGGCCGGGCGAAACGCGGCGAGCGAAATCTCTGGTTCGCTGACGCCCATGATCTGCTCGGCCAGCGCCTTGCCCACGGCTGGCGCGGTCTTGAAGCCTGTACCATTGAAGCCAAAGAGGGCGTACAGGTTTTCGTAGCCGGGGACAGGCCCCAGCAGCGGATGCAGGTCGGCGCTGACAGCAAAAACGCCTGCCCATCCCCGCAGATAGGCCGCGTTTTCCAGCGCTGGCATCCGGCGCGAAACCTTTTCCGCGATCTCCTCGACGAAATCGGCATCAGCGCTCTGCTCAAAGCGGTCGGGATCAACACCCGATTCCGCCGCTCCCCCGCCCACGAGCGTCAATCCGGGACTATCGGGCCGATAATATACGTCCAGTATACCATCAATATACGTCATGTGCTCCTGCCGCATGTCGGGTGGTCGCTGCAGGATGGCGACCTGGTGGCGCACGTTCCAGACGGGGAAGCGCAGCCCCAGGCGTTCCAGCAGGCCCATCGTCCAGCCTCCCGTCGCGCAGACCACCGTTCCGGCTGCCAGCGTGCCTTTGCTGGTTCGCACGCCCACCACGCGCTCGCCTTCCAGCAGAAAGCCCTGCACCTCGACCTGCTGGCGCAACTCTATGCCGAGCCGCCGTGCTGCCTGCAGCAGGGAGAGCGTGGTCGCGGTGGGGTCCGCGTAGCCGGAATGCGGTTCGTAAGCGGCGAGTTCCAGGTCTTCAGTCCAGACGGTAGGCGCGTACTGGCGTAGCTCGTCGGGGGTAATCAGGCAGGTTTCGACGCCGATGCGTTGCAGCATGGCAACGTTGGCGCGCAGCCGGTCGTTATTCTTTGGCGCGACCGTGCGGATAAAGCCCGTTTCGGTGAAGCCGCACTCGCCACCAACGATATCATCCCAGTTGCGAAAATAGTTGTAGCTGCTGAGCGCGAGCCGCGCCTCTAATTCGTTGGCATAGTGCATACGTACCAGCCCGCTCGAAAGGCCCGTCGCGCCGGAGGCCGCGACCTGCTTTTCGAGCATCACGACCTTGCCTATGCCAGCCTGCGCCAGGTGAAACGCCAGGCTGGCACCATTCACACCCGCGCCAATGATGACGATATCCGCAGTTTCATGCACGAAGGAACAGCCCTTTCAGACCCGGCTATTTCGTGTCCGAGTGTTTCTT
>DASTKE010000350.1:0-7729 GCA_035716105.1 Ktedonobacteraceae bacterium
CTGCACCTTTGCAGCAATCAATTTTTAGCTCGCTTCAAACCGAAAGTACTCCGTGTTAATCATACCTGCTCTTCTGTAAAAAACAGGTAAACAGAATAGCTGAGGATATAAACAAATGTATAAACATTTGCCGTTCCTCCATTGTCGCCCGACAAGATGGTACTTGAGCTATTGTACACAGACTGAGCATAATATACAATGTTTCCACCGGCAAACTGGTAGGGGAGATGTGTTTTCCCGCACAATGCGAAGACAGCCCACATGGAAAAGAGGTAGATGATGTCACTCTGTGGCTATCGGAAATTACAGGCTGATCGCGCCCGCAGTCGCTGGCTGATCGGAGTCACCTACATGGCTACACAGCGGGCCGACAATGCCTTCAAAAGCGGGAATCTGGTCAATAGCATCGTTTTCAGCGTTGCCAGATACGCGATCTTGCTCTACGCTAACCTGGTCAATATCTTCTGGCTGCTCGGTAGTCAACTGATGTGGATATCTTGCAGGGTTGTTGCACGCAACAAAGCGAAACCGGATCGCATCAAACACGTGTTTGTCCTCATGCTGGAAAACCGCTCCTTCGATCACCTGTTGGGGTTTTCTCGAATCGCGGGTACCGACGCGATCAGCGGACAGCCCACGAGCATCGAGGGCTTGGACCCGGCGCGTGACTGGAACCTCGACCCGGCTGGCAATAAGGTGGTCGTATCCTCGCCAGCCAACTGGGCGATGCCCTACGATCCCGGCCACGAGTTTTCCGATGTCAAGGTGCAACTCTGCGGAATCAAGGGCGAATATCCGGGCATCAACAATAGTGGCTTCGTCGCAAACTATGCCAATGTGGATAAGGCGCATCCGGGCGAGATCATGAAGTGCTATTCCCCCGATCAACTCCCCGTACTCATGGCTCTGGCGAAGGAATTCGCCGTCTGCGACCACTGGTTTTCCTCCATGCCGGGTCCGACATGGCCGAACCGCTTCTTTCTCCACGCGGCATCATCAGGGGGCCTGGATCACAGCCCGTCAACCGCCAACGTTGCCAGCTCTTTTCTTTTCAATGGCTATAAATTTGAGAATGGCACCATCTTTGACCGGCTGGATGCCGAGGACATACCCTGGACGGTCTATAAGGGCGATGCCTTTCCCCAGGCGCTAGCGATCAATGGCATGATAGTTCGCGCCGCCGAGGGATGCTTCCGAGACTTTGAGGACTTCAGCGATCATGTACGCGACCCGAACTACGCGGCAGCCTACACGTTCATCGAGCCGGACTATCACATTCTTTCGGACTTCGTGTGTGGCAATTCGCAGCATCCAAAGGACGACGTGACCCGTGGCGAGGCGCTTATCAAGCAGGTGTACGAGACGATTCGCAGTTCCCCGCACTGGGAAGAAAGTGTGCTCATCATCACCTACGATGAGCACGGCGGATTTTACGACCACGTGCCGCCGCCGCAAGCCATCGCGCCCGGAGACAAGCCAACCGACCCAGAAAACAGCACCTTCGCCTTCGATTTTGCGCAACTGGGCGTGCGCGTTCCGGCCATCGTCGTCTCACCCCTTATTCCCAGGGGAACCATCGACCACACCGTCTACGATCACACATCAGTGCTCGCTACGATTGAAACCATTTTTGGCCTGAAACCTCTCACCATGCGCGACAGGCTGGCGCACACGCTGAATCACCTCTTCTCCCTCGCCGCGCCGAGAACAGATGCCCCGCTCACCTTACCCGGACCCGCTCACTCCGGCATAGCGTGCGGAGACGTGCCAGAAGAGCAGATTGCAGTTGTGCAACTGGCCGCTAACCCCGCCAATGCAGCCCGTCCGCCAGATGCATCCATCCAGGGCTTCATGCATGTCGCCTTCTTACGCGATATTCATAGCTCTCCGCCAGACCAGCGAGCGCAACAAACGGCGAAATACATGAATATTACCACTCACGGCGAAGCAAAGGCATACCTGGCAGAGGTGCAGCAGAAGGTCGCGCCTCAATAAGATGCCAGAATGCGGTCGGCTAGCAAGCCCAGACAACTGAGATTGGGGAAACCCGGTCCCTGGGCAATACCCGCCAGCATCGGCAGGTGTAATGTGGGCGCGAACCCTTCAAGAGAAAGGTCTACAGCAATATTACGCTCGATGGCTCTTCCATCAAAGGATTGGGTGGCCGCGGCCATGCGTGCCTGGGTCTGCTCGTCGAGCAGATGGCGAAACCAGAGGGCGTCGAAGCCACGAGCTACCACGACGTAATCATATTCATCGTGTTTCATCTTGCCATCATATTCGCTATCGACGCGCACAGTCGCATCACTGGCATGAACGCGCCGCGCTGTCCCCAACACGGAGCGCACATTTTCCGCGTTGCTGATCTCTGCCATCGCCTTGAGAGAGAAGACACCTCTATCCGTGCGCCTCACGAATTCGCGCCGATCTTGCTCGCTCAGTTGCAGCCAGTTCGCCTCGTGCCGGTGATCACCGTATAAACTGGCAAGCTTGCCATCGGGGTCAGAGAACAGTCGATTCTCCTCGAACCCCTCGTCACGTGAGTACATCACCCCGTAAGGACTGATAACCTCTATATAGACCGAGCTTCTCAGTGCGTCCACCAGCGCAACGACAATAGCCGCGGCGGTTTCTCCCGTACCAATCACGCCAATATTCAACGGCGTTTTGATCTGCGGGCGCAGTTGCATAAACTCCTCAACACGCTGCCAGAAAGACGCGCCATCCATAATACGGGGATGCTCCTCTGGCTGGCCGGGGATGGTGAGCGGCGTTCCTGGGCCTGTCATCACCAGTCCCTCACCCATCAGAGTCAACGCCGCCTGACCTGCTGAAGGCTGGCACGTCAACTGCCAATATCTCTGATCAGCGGTTGTGCCAATGTGTACCACCTCGGCCACGCACAGGTCTAACTCCACTCGTTCGCCAACCCATTGAATGTACTTTGACCACTCGCCGTGCGTCGGGCGCGTGCGCCCGCGATCAATCCAATCGGAATAGCGCAACTGATCAATGAGGTAGCTATGCCAGGAGAGATGCAGCATTTCTTTCGCGATAGCCTTGCTAAGCGCTTTATCTCCCCAGCAGGCGGAAAGATAGGGAAAGCCCATGTCCTTCTCCGGGCGCGTCCCCAGCAATTGTTTGCCATCGGTGAAGCCTGCCTGCCCTGTCCAATAAGAGGCCACACCTTGCCGGTCAATAATGCGCACGTGCGGGGCGGGATAGCCCAGTTTCGCCAGCATATGTCTTTTCGCCGCGATTGCGACTGCCTTTGGTCCCGCACCCAACACCAGCAGTGTCGGCGTAGACTCAGCGGAATGCTTCCTCTCCTGAGCGGCTGCGGTAGATAGCTTTTTATGCGCTTCCTGGGTCACATCACCCTCGTCTTTCCTCACATAGTGATCGAACGGTGAAAACATGAGAGCATTATTGCCTACAAGATAGCTACATGTCAAACTGCTCACTCATGGAAGTTTGCGCGGGGACGATAGCGTCGAACAGCTTACAAGACTATTCGACGCTATCGTCCCCGCGCAAACAATTCACTCTATTCTTCTATGGTTCAGATTGCCTCTGCACAGCAGAGATGCTATAGTGCTGTCAGGAAATTGACCTCAAAAATCAGAACAAGGAGGATTCTATGGCTCAAGCGACACCGGGTTCAAGCTATACTGTGCAGTCGGGAGACACGCTCTCTTCCATCGCCCAGCAGGCGTATGGCGATGCGAACCAGTGGCAAAGAATCTACAATGCCAACCAACAGGTGATCGGCAACAATCCTAACCTCCTGCAGGTTGGAGAGGTATTGTTTATTCCCGTGCTTTCACCGACCCCCGGCGCGAACTATACCGTGCAATCGGGAGATACGCTCTCCTCCATCGCGCAGCGGGCGTATGGCGACGCCAACCAATGGCAGGTCATCTACAATGCCAATCGACAGGTGATTGGCAATGACCCCAACCTCATTCGCGCTGGCATGGTTCTTTTTATTCCAAAAGTCACGGTGCAGCCGAAGACGTGCAAGGTGACGATCGCCAGCGGTCTGAACGTGCGCTCGGCACCCAGTAGTCAATCGGCCCTCATCGCCACCTATCCCGTCGGCACCACCCTCAATTTTGTCGATGTCGTCAATGGCGAGAACGTGAACGGGAATCCCCGCTGGGGACACTCACAGCAGGGCCATTACTTCTGGTTGGGTGGCACCGACCATCCTAATGGGTGAGGTGTGTCAGGTAAAATCATACCACGTCAGGCATGATACAATCCTCAACTATTATACCATGCTCACAGGAGCGACAAAGCTGTAATATTGCTGAACAGTTATGGGATAAGGGCATTTATGTACTACCTTATCCCATTCTTCTTGTTGAAGCATAGTTCCGTTACTCCTATCTTGAAATTGCTACCTTCTCATGTGATAAGCGGTGATCTTCTTCGCTCACCTTGCATTGACCAGTGTAGCAAGGTAAAATTGGACGAATATTGTAAGTGCATGAGAATTTTCTCATGAACATGCCAGTGCATCCCACGGGCAATTATGAGAATTTTCCCATCTTTTTCAAATACTTCTCCAATGAACCAGTGCTACCATTCTGCATGTCAGGAAGAATAATCTCCCTGCCAGAGCAAAAGCGGAAATGGCAGCAATACATACAGAGTCTGCTCTATTTCAAGAAGATATACGTTAAAGGAAGCAATCTATGAAGAAGCTCTATCGCTGGATGATCGGTATTGGCGCTGTCCTGGTTATTGTTATCGTCGCGTCCGTTGCGTACGCTGCACACTTCAGCAGCAGCGTCACCCAAACCCATAAAGCGCCGGGAGCGGTGGCAACGAGCAGTTCCAGCAGTTCACCCGTCTCAACAAAGGGGATGAGCACGTTTCAGATCGTCCCTGCCCAGACCACGGCACAGTACAGCGTGTACGAAAACCTGATTTTCCAGAACAAGCCGAATAACGACGCGATCGGCAAAACCAACTCGGTAGAGGGAAGTTTCCTGGTACGCACCAGTTCTTCGCCGCTGGTGACAGGGATGAATATCAAGGTCGACTTGAGGACGCTGCAAACCGATGCGCAGATGCGCGATAACTACGTGCGACGACATGCACTGGAAACGGATACCTATCCCTATGCAACGTTTGTCTCGACCAGCGCGCAAGGCTTACCGGCGAGCTACAGCGATGGGCAAACCGTTCATTTTCAATTGACTGGCAATCTGACCATGCACGGCAAAACCAACAAAGAGGTGTTTGATGTGCAAGGCAAGGTATCGGGGAACACCATCACAGGAACGGCCACCAGCACGATATATATGACAGATTTCGGCATCCAGCCACCGAATCTTGCAAACATCGCCATCGCACAGAACAAGGTCATCATCACCATCACCTTTACCGCCAAAGAAGCTTGAGCGAGCGCTCAAGCTTCTTAGCAAACTCTACGCTGCTCTTCTCCGTATATAGAGAGACTGAGAAATATCTACGATAGACCAGGAAAAAAAAGATGCAGCCAGGAACATTAAAATGCATATAAATAGAAAAAGACCAGCGATAGCTGGCAGTCTCTGCACTCTGTTTCTCCTCGGATTGCTGGCTGCTTGCTCAATACCAGCCACCGGTGGCCCCACGACACCGCAGGCATCCGCCACAACAAGTGGAACTGGTGGCGCTTCTGGAGCCACAGCGCAGGAGAACCAGATTGCTCAGACGGTGTTTCAGGCGGTCAATAAATCTCGCGCCGAGAATGGACTTCCTGCCTTAAAGTGGAACACGGCTCTGGTTCGCAGCGCCAGGCAGCATAACCTGGCGATGCAGGCGGCAAATACGCTGTCGCACCAGTTGCCGGGAGAGGCTGGGCTGGGAGATCGCGAAAGCCAGCAGGGGATTCACTGGGTCTTCGCGGCTGAGAATATCGGCGAAACCAGCGAAATGACGACGAATGGCGCGCTTGCGCTGCACCAGGCTATGATGAACGAAAAGCCGCCCGATGATGGGCACCGCCAGAATATCCTGACCAAAGTTGGCACCATAATCGGCATCGATATACTCCTCGACCAGCAACATGGGACGCTCTGGCTGACGGAGGACTTCGCGAAAGAGTAGCTGGTTCGCGTCGTTCACGGCAGCGGAGGCGCGGCATGTGGCGCTGGCAAGTCGAGCGTCTCGGAATAGTCGGTTTTCAGCAAGGATTGTCCCGTGTCGTCACTACGATACCAGATACGCTGTATCACGGATTTTTTCTCTGCTGTCCAGGCGAAGTGTATCTCGCCCAGATTGTTGAAGCCGATAATCAGTTCTCCAGCTTTCATACGGTTCATCCAGGCGACAGATTGTTTGAGCGCTGCGACCAGCCTGTTTCTCGGCTTTGCCAGTTGGCGTTCAATCAGATTTGTTCCATGCACCGCCTCGTGCGCAAGTACACGTTCCGGCAAATGGTGCTCACCCGGCGACTGTTCGACTCTTCTTATCCTCACAGCCAACCGGCGGATAGCGCTCCTCACGCGAGAATCAATGAAAGTGACAACGGCCAGAGCCAGCCGCAGGAGCCTGAGTACCCAGGAGGAGGTTCGCAATCGCAGGCGATCTCTCTTACGCAAGCGAATAAGAGCGAGCGTGTTGCGCAGGTAGCGTAAGCGGTACACGCGATCCGGCGGATTGTCATGAAAAGCGCCTTTCAACCACCCTTTCGCAGGCAGGACGATCTCATACGGAGAGCGGCGTGCGGCAAGCAGTCGGGGAATGGCCCACCAGAACAGGTACATGCGCTGCTGGATTAGCGAGAGCACGTTGTTGAGCACACGCGCATCACCGGGCGAGATATCCCAGGCGAAAAAGTCCAGGGTTGGCGTTCCCTGCCGCCGCAAGAGGTGAAGCAGACGCGGGTAGCCAATGGCGAGCAACACCATATGCGCCCCGGCATCTTCATTGCGGAAGGGACTGGAGGTAAAATCTACCAGTTTGGCGCTCGCGTGTGTATGCTGATCCCAGTACTCCATACTGGAACCAAAGGAATAATGCACATCGCCTGAAAGAAAGACCACGCGCTTCATAGCGCTCACCAGCTTGAGAAAATGTTGAAAGGTCTCCCATTCTAATGCCCACGCCTCACAGTCGTAGCCATAATTATCTTTCGCGATCCAGTGACTCCATACCTGAATAGACTCGATGAAGTCCACACCAAGCACAGGAGTAGCCGAGATCATAATCGTCACCTCTGCATCCTCGCGGGCGACCCCGGCGATCTGGGCCTGCATGGACGCGGGAGAAAGCAAGCCGGGAACGTCCTGGGGCGAGTGATAGATGCGCTGCGTGCGCGTATCCATCACGATCACCTGGTAGCGCGGCCCCTGGTAATGGTGATACCAGTGGAGCGCCCGTGCGGAACGTGGCAACGTTCCGGTACCGCTAAAAGCCGCTGGCAAGCCAATCAGTTCCTCTATCAACTGGCCCCTGGCATCCTGCGCATCGCCCCGCCAGGTGTCAACGGCGTCGAGCAGGGCCGCGCCATTTGGTTCGGCAAACTGCTGCGGCGTATTGCCCCAGCCCTGGAATAGCGCGTATGCCAGCAGGCCGTTACGTATAATACGGTGTCCCAACGGGCCAGCCAGCACCCGCTGGCACCATAATCCATCAAGGAACCAGTCGTCGGTAATTTCGTGGTCATCGCAAATGGTATAGGTGGCGATATTGGCTAAGGCGCGCCGCACCTGTGGCAGCGTGGAACGGAATC
>DASTKE010000351.1:0-5795 GCA_035716105.1 Ktedonobacteraceae bacterium
TACCCTATCGTGGATGTGGTATGTTATTACGAATGTTATACCATGTAGGGGCCGATCAATCGGCGGTGGGCGCGATCAATCGGCCCCCAGAGGCATGAACTTCAACTCCCGGCAGGCCACCCGCAAGGGGATGGCCTGCCAGATTTCCTCCCTTAACTTCATGTCTATGGGGCGCGATCAATCGGCCCCTACGTTGGTTCCGTATCCGCATTCCTTTGTCAAACTTCATAATCGGCACCTATGAACGAGAGGGAGTGGCTGTTGTGAAGTGGACGTTGATACGCTGCGCCAGGAAGGGCATCCAGGGCCAGAAGCCGGGCGAGATGCTCACTTTGGCGGAGGCGATGCCGGGTAGGCCATTTTTGCTACTGGCCAGATTCTGCTGTACCACTTTGACCGACTTGCCTGTGATCAGCTTTTGCACCTGCTGCGCACTGATCGGCAGTGCGACGGGAGCGCTGGCAGTAAAGCACAGGGTGGAAGCGTTGGCTGTGCTGGTCTTGCTGCCAGACGTGCAGGTTTTCGGCTCCAACTGCGGCTGCTGTCCCGGTACCAGCGCGTAGCCTGCTGGCGGCTTCGTAAAGCCACTGGGAGCCTTGCTCGCGCTGCTCAGTTGCGTATACTGCGCGCTGGCCTGCGCCTGTAAATCGCTCTGACTGACAAACTGCACCGGCAGGCTGAGGCTGACGGTCTCACTAAATGTGCCATTGGAGGCCACCTGCCCCGCCGCTGGCGTCGCCTTGACGGTCTCGTATTTGCTGAGTTGATCGGCAGGCACCGGTTTGGCAAGCACGCTGTGCTGCTGCTGATTCTGCTGCGTAATCCACGCCTGCAACTCTGTTGCGAACTGTGCAGTGATGCTGGCTTGCAGCGTGCTGACATCCTTGCTGGTGACGGTCGTCTCCTGCTTGCTCGCGCCGCCGCCGCCCGTCGTCGCCTGTGGATTGGTAACACTCAATTTCACCGTGACGCCATTGTTGTCCTTGATCTGTTCGATCTGTGTGATACTGCTGGCCGGAATAACGGTGATGCTGCCCGCCGCGACATTGCCGCTCGCACCGGCGGTCTGCGCCTGCACAGGAACGGGAAGGGTGCTGCCAGGCGGTACCAGCACCTGCGCTGCGGTCGCAAACAGAACGTTGTTGGCGGTCGAAACGGTCAGACCGGTTGGCAGAAGCACCGATTGCGTGCCATTGTTGGTAAAGTTCACCGTGCCACTTGCCGCCGCCGTGCCAACAGTCGTATTCGTGCCGGTGGCCGTACCGGTTTTGGTCTCAGTCGCAGTGAAGTTGTGCGTGGACACGGGAACGGTGTGCTGGGTCAGATCCTGCTTGCTGGTCGAGGAAGCGGTGACTACGACGGGCCAGCTATATGGCTTCGAGGCCAGCACCACGGTCACATCCGCCGAGGGCAGCAGGAAGACGAAGATACCAATCAGCAAGAAGATACCGGCAATCACCAGGGGCGTGACCCAGTTGACCCGGCGCTTTTTTTGAGAGCGCGACCGGGGTTGCACCGGTGGGCGCTTTGAAGATGCAGGGGTCGGTCTTCTTGATCGCTGTGTCGTCGTTGCCGCTGGTCGACGCTGCCGGGTCGATGGGCTAGCTTGGGAGCGCCCCGCTTCTGGCAGCACCATCGCATCTGGCTCTTTCTGCCTACTCGACGGACTAAGGGAACCGCTGGCTGCTCGCTGGTTTGCCGGTGCGGCAGGGGGCATACGATTCGGACCTGGATTGACCGTCGCATCGGGCAGCCCCAGGCGCGGGGCGATCACACGAGTTGGTTCCTCGGCAATGTCGATATCGGGCGTTTCCTCGTCCGGTGGCAGCGCCGTCTCCGCGCTTGCCTGCGCCTCCACCGGCTCCATTTGCACTGGTCGGAGCGGAAGTTTTCCCGACGGCATTCGAGGCGGAAGTTTGCCAGACCGCATTCGGGGCGGAGGGTTATAGACATTCGGGGCTTCCTCTTCCTCCTTCTCCTCCGGCTCGTGCTGCTGCTCTTCCCAGGAGGGTAAAGGCTCATCTACCTGCTCCTCCAGGAATGGCGGCAGTTCGTCCATATCCACATCTCCCATATCCTCTACCTCGCCGCCGCCCTTGATATCGGCAGTTGGATACTGAGAGATATCCGTTACATCTTCTTCGTCGTCAAAGCCATGCAGGGGCAAGATAGCCGCGCCATGTTGTTCCGAGAGGGGCAAAGGCCGAAAATCATCTCTTTCAGCAAAAGGGTCTTCATGCGCGACCTGGGACGCGGGTGTTTGCTCGGTTGGCCATGCATTGTTTCCAGCATGGATATCAAAAATCTGCGTGCTATCCATATGCTCGTCAGTATCGACATATCCGGTTTGTTCGTCTTCCTCCGGGGCAATCAGCTGATCGTGGTAATCGGAGGGCGTAGCCATTCCATCAGTGTCTGATATGTGTTCAAAGCCAGCCTCGCTCCCTGGCTCCTGCTGCGGTTGGGCCGCCTGCCAGAGCTTTTGTGCCTCCTCATAGCTATGCTTAAACGGGTCGAGGTCATCATCGTCCTGGCCCGTCTCTGGCTCGACAAAGTGCAGCGGCGGGGGCGAAGATGGACGAAAATCATAGGAGGGGTCGTACGGGGTATCCTGCCCACCGAAAGTGGATGATGGCTGCCCTAACTGCGTGGTATCCTCAATCTCCTCATCCTCACCGGCCACATTGGGAGCTTGCATGTGCGACAGGTCATCAATCTCCTGCGCGGGAGGCAGGGGCGAGCGCGGTGGATTCTGGGGAGGAAGCATACTTGAAGGAGCGCCACGAGTTGGACCCGGCTGGCGAGTGCGTCCAGCACTTCTCGCGCCACGATTGCTCTGACTGCGCCATCCCGATGTAATTCTGCTGAGGCCGCGACTGGGATGGCTCTCAGAGCGCTTGCTGCTGGAAGGCGCTTCGAGCGAATTGGCGATGCTAAACTTGGCCTCCTTCGCAACGGAGCGAATCTGGCTATCAGAGCTAATTACCAGCACTTCTTTATTCAGATCACGGGCATAGGAGCGCAGTACGCGCCAACTGGTCAGACTGCGCAGGTGTGTTTGCGGCGGAACGACAAGCACAATACGCTGAGCCTGGACTTGTTCTAGCCGCTCATGCACACTCGTCACGTCCTCTTCGGGACTGAGATAGATGATTTGCTCGCTAGCCATAGAGCCGCTGCACCCCCTTCAAGCACTACAAATGATGTTCTTTATATATGCATGTTATGGATAACGCGCTCAAGCGCCCTTTCAAGAATATTGTTCTCGTTCTGCAATTCAACCGCGTGATAGGCCAGTGCCATCGGTGTGATGTCCTGAGCGCTTTTCAGCAGATTATGCGGGTCATCGATGTTGGCAACCATTTCCGGCTGAACGGTGCGAATGATGGGCTGGCGCGCAAACATGAGCCGCTCCGTCCAGGGAAACGTTTCGAGCCTTTGCCGCAGGTCGGGCAGCGCCGAACCGCCGCCAACCAGGTAAATGGCGGGTGGCAGCAGTTCTCCCTTTGTCAGTTCCTCGATTAAGAGTTCGATGCTATCCATCCAGGTCTGGCATTCGGGCGCGAGGATAGCCGCGATCTCTTCGCGTTCGCGCCCCTTGACGGCCCCATTGCTGTAGTTCAGCTTCAGGTTTTCGGCCTCCTTGAGTCCGATGCCCTTGCTGGTCGCCAGGCGGCGGGTAAAGGTGCGGCCTCCCAGCGCAAACATGCGTGTCTCTTCGATGCCGCCCTGTCGCACCAGCGCGATATCGGTCGTGCCGCCGCCGATATCGATGAAAATGGCCCCGCTATCAGAATTGGCATTGGTGCTCAGGCAGCGCGCTAAGGTATAGGGTTCGGCCACAATCGTCATCAAGGTCAGGTCAAGCCCCTGCGCCACGGTTTCCAGCGCCCCCAACTGCATCAACGGGGCAAAAGCGCTGAACAGCGTGAGCGTGAAGTGCCGTCCGCGAAAGCCTATCGGATTCGAGACCTGCTGCCCATCGATGCGTACAGAGATGACCGCCGTATTGGTCAAACGAACCTCGATATTGGTATAGCCGGTCTCGGCGGAGATACGCTCCTTCGAACTTTTCAACAGTTTCTGCTGCGCACTGGTAATCAGATTCTCCAATTCCTTCGGCGTAATCGGCTCCGCGGGATTCTGCCGCTGTCTCGAAACCGTTGTCGAACCGCCCTTGACCAGCTCGCCCGCAATGCCGATGACGGCCAGGGGAGCCACGGTCCCGTTCGCCGATTTTTCGGCCTTGATCAGTGCCTCGTTACAACTGGCGATCACGCCGGAAATGTCGGTCACGATGCCATCGGACATGTGGGAATAGTTCTGCGGGTGCTTGCCCACACCCAGTACAACGCCATGATCGCCCTGTACCTCGACAATCATCGCCTTGGCATAGGCCGTCCCGATATCCAGCGCGGTATAGACCTGTCGCTGCTCCCCATTCGCATCCAGGGGCATATCTTCATACAGGCCGTCTTCCTCGAAGGCATGATGGCCGTTCCCTCCATTCCCCCCTGCTAATCTATTTAGTAAACTCCGAAAGAGATTTCTCATTCCTGATCGTCCTGATCCATGTTGCTCCAGCAACGTCTATTGACTGTGTATCTATAACGCGAATAAGGCTGGTGCATGTCGTGTACGTTATAGCACAAAATTGCGCTCGTAGCAAAAATGGTTATGGAACGGGATGGGATGCAGTGTGCCTGTTGCAGAGTACCTGCAACAGGCACACTGCATCCCATCCCGTTCCATTAACGCTCCTTTAAGTTGTCCTTCACAAGTTTCGCGACCATGTCGAGGGCGGCACCGAGTTCTGCTTTGTTTTTGCCGCCGCCCTGCGCCGATTCGGGTCGGCCCCCACCTCTGCCACCCAGTCGCTGGCCGATGGCGCTGGCTATCTTGCCTGCATGCAGGCCGCGCTTCGTCAGCGCCGAGTCGACGCTGACCTGGATGCTGACGCGCTCATCGAAGGGGTGAGCCAGCACAACCACGCCCGGCTCGCTCAGCTTGCTGCGTACCATGTCGCCGATCTCGCGCAAGACTTTATCGTCCGGCACCTCAACCGTTGTCGCTACCACCGGCACACCGGCCACGTTGTGCGAGCGCGTCACCAGCGTCTCGGCCTCGCGCACCGCCGCCTCACGCTGGAATTGCGCCAACTGGCGGCGAGCCGTCGCCAACTCCTGCGACAATTGCTCAAGACGGGACTCCAACTGCTCCGGCTGCGTCTGTAACTTCGCGGCCAGATTGTCCACCAGCACGCTGCGACGACGCAGGTAGGCTTCCGCCGCCCGGCCTGTCAGCCCCTCGATGCGGCGAATGCCAGCAGCGATGCTCGTCTCCTGCACGGTAATGTAGAGGCCAATTTGCCCCGTCGAAACACAGTGCGTGCCGCCGCACAGTTCCGTGCTGCTGCCCATCGAGACGACGCGCACGAGTTCATCATATTTCTCGCCAAAGAGGGCCATCGCCCCCGTTTCCAGCGCCTCCTGCAAGGGCAGAATGCGCGTCTGCACCGGGGAATCGGCGCGTATCCAGCGATTGATCTGCTCATCGATCTGCAAGATATCCGATGGCGTGAGCGCTCGCGGGCTGGTGAAGTCGAAACGCAGCCGCTCTGGCTCGACCAGCGAGCCGCGCTGCTCCACCTGCGGCCCCAGATAATCGCGCAAAGCTTTGTGCAACAGATGCGTAGCGCTGTGGTTGCGCATGGTATCTTCGCGCCGCTCGCCAACCACGTTGGCCTGCACGCTCTCACCGACGCGCAGGTAGCCTTCGTCGATGCGACCATAATG
>DASTKE010000352.1:0-3174 GCA_035716105.1 Ktedonobacteraceae bacterium
GCTCTTCCCGTGTCCGTTCGCCTTCTCATTTCCGCTCAAAGCTTCCTGCGTCCCCTATCTCTCAGTTTCAATTTCGTGAAGCGATTATATCACAGGTCATGAATGGCGGGAAGCATCCCCGCACCTCCACCCAGGGTACCCGCAAGGGGTACCCCTACTATATACGGCATAGCAGGGCGTAGCCCTGCATTAGCGCACCCTGCGGGCCGCCTCGTGTATAGTAGGGGTACCCCTTGCGGGTACCCTGGCTACGGGTCCAACTAAGCTATCTCGTCAGACACAATCCAAGTGCCGGTTTCACCTGCCAGTGCTTTGCCGATGGTTTCCGGCATAGTAATCAGCGCGGTCTTGCCGCCGCGTTCGAGATAATTGATGATAGCAAGCACCTTCGGCCCCATGCTGCCCTTCGCAAACTGCCCCTCGGCATAGTAGCGTTTCGCTTCGCTTAAAGTGATATGGTCAAGATCAAGCTGGTTGGGCTTTTTGAAGTTGAGTGCGGCCTTCTCCACCGCCGTCGAGATCAGCAGCAGATCAGCCCCAAGCTGGCTGGCGAGCAGGCTGGAGGCCAGGTCTTTGTCGATTACACCTTCGACGCCAGTCAGGTTTCCCGCGCTATCCTGCACCACAGGAACGCCGCCGCCGCCAACCGCGACAACGATGAAGCCGTTTTTGATCAGCGTATCAATAGCACCGCGCTCGATGATTTCCCTGGGTATGGGCGATGGCACAACGCGCCGCCAGCCACGTCCTGCGTCCTCCACCATCTTCCAACCGTCCTGCTCCATCTTGTTCCGCGCATCCTCCTCCTTATAAAAGGAACCAATGGGCTTGGATGGATTCTGCATGGCCGGGTCGTCGCTGTCCACCAGCACCTGCGTCACCACTGTGACACATTGGCGATGAATGTCACGGCGCAGGAATTCATTGTGCATCGCCTGCTGGAGCATGTAGCCAATCGCGCCCTGCGTATCCGCGCCGCAAGCATCGAGCGGCACGGTATGCAGCACCTTGCTGGCAAGCTCCGAGCGCAGCAGGATGAAGCCCACCTGTGGCCCGTTGCCATGCGTGATGACGACATTCCAGCCCTGCTCGATCATCTCCACGATATGCACAGCCGTCTCGCGCATCGCATTCATCTGGTCCGGCACACTCCGGTGCGCCTCATCCTTGATAAGAGAATTGCCACCAATGGCAACAACTGCTAATTTGCTCATTTCGCCTCCGAAATTAGGATGACCGTCATGGTCACTCATTGTGCGCTCAAAAACAGGGGGAGCATGGCGTAGAAGTCGGCGCACTGTGCCACCTCTTCGGCGGGTACCTGGTCGAGCACGGTGTGCGCCCAGTGCTCTTCGCCGGGGCCGAAGCCGATGGATGGAATGCCTGCCTTGCCCATCCAGTACGTGGCATTGGTGGAGAACACCCACTTGCCCGTCTTCGCGGGCCGACCATAGCAGCTTTCAAAGGTCAGCTTCCCGGCCTGCACATAGGGATGCTCCTCCGGCAACGCCCAGGCGGGGAAGATTTTCTCGACGGGAAACGTGAAGCCGGTGTAGCTCGGCTCCTCGTACATCGGCACAACGATCTCGCCCTGATCAGCATTGGGCAGGGCGCGCAGTTCGTTCAACACCACCTCTTTGGTTTCGGCAGGATGCATCCGGCGATCAAGGTAGATGTAGCAATCATCCGGCACGGCGTTGAGTGAGGCGCTGCGTGTGCTGATATGTGTAACGGTAATGGAGCCGGGGCCAAGAAATGGGTCGGGACGTGACTTGAGTTCCTCGTGGAGCCGCTCGACGCCCTGGATAAAGGGAATGGCTTTGTAGAGGGCGTTATCGCCGCGTTCCGGTGCGCTGGCATGGCAACTACGGCCCTTAAAGGTGACGCTGATCTCTGTGCGCCCGCGATGCCCGCGATAAATTTCCATGTTGGTCGACTCGCCAATGACCACGAAATCGGGACGGATGCCCTCGTGCTCCACCAGCGCGTTGCCAGAGATGCCGTCGCACCACTCCTCCATGTTGCCGAAGTAGTACAGTGTCCAATCCTTCGCCAGCCCCAGTTTCTTCAGCGCAGCCATCGCGTAGATCATAGGCGGCGTCGAACACTTCTCGTCGCCCGCGCCGAGGCCATAGATGATACCATCCTCGAACTTGCCCTTGAACGGGTCCCACTGCCACGCCGCCGGGTCGGCAATGCTCACAGTGTCGATGTGGCTGTCATAGAGCAGCACGCGGGGACCATTGCCGATGCGCCCCAGGATATTGCCCATCGAGTCGCGCCGCACCTCGTCAAAACCGAGATCGGCCATGCGCGCTCCAATAGCATCGCCAACCGGGCCAATCTGGCTGTCAAAGCTTGGAATAGCGACGATATCACGCAAAAACTGGATCATCGTGTCGTGATGCTTCGCCAGTTCCTGCTGCACCGCAGCCTGTGTTTCACGAATGTTCATACAATCATCCCTTTCCTCTCTTCATAACTCAACAAAATTCATAACAAGCTATAATGCAACTGAACCAAATACAATGAAACCGGAAATCGTAGGTGCCGATTGATCGGCACCTACGGGTATCGTGGTCGTATAAAATTGGCACCATTTATTATTGTTGCACCCCTACATTCTCCTCCACAGAGTTTGCGCGAGTTCTCGCGCTCGTGCGGAGATACGCGCCTCGTCAAGTGTGAGCAACTGGCGATTGCGCATCAGCCAGCGACCAGCGACCATTGTCGAGTTGACGTGGTGGGCGTCCATGCCGAAGATCAGGTGCCAGGGCAGGTTGTCGCTGCTGAGCGGCGTCGGCGGCTGGTAATCGAGCAGCACCAGGTCGGCAGCCGCGCCCACGCTCAGTTCGCCCACTGGCGGGAAATCAGGGCTGAAGGGACTGAACACGGCGTTGATGATCTTCGCGTTCTGCTCAAACGCCATTTTTAGCACCAGATCGGCAGGCATGGCTCGCGGGTCTGATAGCGCCAGTTTATGCAGCAGATAAGCCGCCTTCATCTCCTGCATCATATTCATGCTGAAGCCGTCGTTGCCCAGGCCAACATTCACACCCGTCTGCATCATTTCCTCGACGGGAGCGCGTCCCACGGCGTTGTTCATATTCGAGCGCGGATTATGTACGCTATTCGTCCGTGTTCCGGCCAGACGCCCGATTTCACCGCTATCGA
>DASTKE010000353.1:0-3441 GCA_035716105.1 Ktedonobacteraceae bacterium
CTGCACAGAAGAGAAGACCTCGCCGATGGCCCCGGTCAACTCGCTTGTCGCCTCGCGGCTGGCCGTGCGATACTTCTCCAACCGCTTTTTCATGCTCTGAGCAATCGCGGCCACGCAGGTCAGTGGGATGAAGACCAGCAGCGTGATCTCGACGTTGACGCGCAGGAGGATAATGATGGCGGCAATGGCGAAGACGCACAGGCCGATGGTATCGACGGTTATAGACATCATGCCGCGAATGACCAGCACGTCGTCGCGAAAGGAACTAATGGCCTCGCCGGGGGAGCCGGGAACGGCCTGCGCGCCCGGTCGCTCAAGGATGCGCCGCAACAGGTTGCGTTGCAGAAACGCGCCCATTGAGAAGCTGTACGAGGCGATGGCATAGGTTCCCGCCAGCGAGATCAGGCCGCGTATCAGCGCCGCGAAGATCAAAATGCCGATCAGGACGAAGAAGTAGGGGCGTGGGCTTGCCCCGCCCTTCGGCGTCAGGTGTGACTGCGTAGCCAGTGCGTTGAAGAAGGCTTGCAGGACGAGGCCGAAGACCAGTCGCCCCAGAAAAAACGTGGTCTCCACGAACACGATGGCGGCATAAAGCCAGAAGCGGTAGGATGCCACGCGCCAGAGCATGGTCACAGGTTTCATATCTGTCATGCATGCACCTCCTCGTCTGGTGTGATAAACTCCGCGTTAGTGTTGAGCCGCAAGAGCTGCGCGAAACGCGAGGTGGGGTCGCTCACCAGCGCTGTGCGGGGGCCGTATTCGACGACGCGCCCGTCTTCCAGTATGAGGATATTATCAGCGCGCTGGATGGTACTCAGGCGGTGGGCGATGACCAGCGCGCTACGTCCCTCGAACAGCAGGCGCGTGGCGCGCTCGATGCGCTTTTCCGTGGCCGGGTCGAGGCGCGAGGAGGCTTCATCGAGAATGACGAGGCCAGGATTAGTGAGGAAGACACGGGCGAAGGCGAGCAACTGCGCTTCCCCGGCGGAGAGACCTTCACCACCCGCGCCCAGTTCGCTGTCCAGCCCATTGGGAAGCTCTTTGTACCAGCGCGTCAATCCGACCGCGTAAAGCGCCTGCATGATCTCTGCGTCAGGAATGGATTGGTTGAAGAAGGTCAGGTTGTCGCGCACGCTTGCCCGGAAAAGCTGCACATCCTGTGTCACCATGCCGATGCGCCGCCGCAAATCACGCAAGCGCGGCTCTCCGACCGGCACGCCGCCAACGCTGACGCAGCCGGATTGCGCGTCGTAGAGGCGAAACAGCAGGCGTGCCAGCGTCGTTTTGCCGCTGCCCGTGCGCCCCAGTACGCCCAGCACCTTGCCCGGCTGCACCGCAAATGAGATATCCATGAGGACAGGCTGAGCATCGACATAGCCGAAGGAGACGTTTTCAAGCTCCACCGCGAGTGAGCCTTGTGGCAAGGGAGCGCCGGGGCCGTCGGCAAGCGCGGGATTCATGCGCAGCAGGTTCTCAACGCGCTGGATGCAAGCTTCGGCCTGCTGCAGGTCTTGCAGTTGTATCTGTATCTGGCGGATGGGCTGCGAAAGCAGGTCGGTGTAGGAGAAGAGCAGGTAGACGGTGCCAACGCTGGCAAGGTGCAGGCTCCACAGGTACACACCGACTCCGGTCGCGAGCGCGCTGCCGCAGACGAACAGGAAGAGGCTGGTCACGCCCATTGCCCGACCGAAGACCATCGCCTTGCTATAGATGGGCCACCACTGCCGCAAAAGCTGGTAGAAGCGGCGCATCACATAGGCGCTGGCACCGTTGGCGCGCACGTCTTCGGTTCCCGCCAGGTGCTCGCCCAGGAAGCCAAAGAAGATGGCGCTGCTCTGTCGCTGCGCAAGCTGGAACGGCATGGCATAGCCACGCATGTACATCAACACGACGAAGGCCAGCAGCGAGAAGCCGCTCATCGCCACACCGGCACGCCAATCCACTCGAAAGAACATGACCAGGATGCCCAGCAGCAGCAGCGCGCTGGTCAGCAGGTTGACGACAAAGAGCGAGAAGAAGTTGGAGAGCAAATCTACATCACCGTCAATGCGCTCGATCATCTCGCCCGCCGTGCGCGCCTTGTGGAAGCCCATGTCCAGCGACAGGCAGTGGGCCACCAGATCGGTACGCAGCCGGTTCGTCGCTGTCCATGCCACGTACTCGCTCAGGTAGCTGGAAGCAACCGCGGCGGCCTGCTTCGCCAGCGCGATGCCTGTGAAGAGCACGGCAGCGGCGAGCAACGTGCCAGAAGTCCCACCGTTCAGGGCGGTATCAATGAAGTAAGCCAGTATCTGCGGATTGAGCAATTGCAGCCCGATACCAGCAAGTAGCAGCACCGCGAGCAGCAGCGTGCGCCGCCAGAGGGGTTTGAGATAGGTCACGAGCAGCGCGAAGTAGCGTCGAACAGGAAATTTCATGAAGACCCTCATCCTTTGCGCGAGGCAACACAGACCAATCATTACACAACAGGGCAGTAAGCAATCTGGGAAAGAAACGTAGTGCGTAGAAAAGTATACCCGAAGGCGCGCCAAAAAACACCGGACGTTCGGACGATGCGCTGTCTTGACAGATGGGTTATAATGAAGCCGTAAGCAGAAAACAAAAGAGAAAAGCAGAGCCATTTTTCGTGCTAGCACGAAAAATGGCTTTGCTTTTCTCTTTCCTCCGGTAGAAAGCCTACTTTACGCTGACCTCAAAGGGGACGTTCATGACGTACTGGGGGCAGAGCTGACCTTTGAGGCAGATGGCGCGGCCATAGAAATTGACCATCGAGGTGCCGGTTCCCTTCGCCACGAAACGCCAGACACAGACTTTACTGGTTTTATCGGCATAGCCGGAGGGGGTTTGCATTTCTAATCCGCCAACGGAACTGGTTGGACCTGACCAGCGCTGGCCGAAGGGCAGATTAAACTGGACGATATCGCCCGTGTGAGCGGTAACGGTGGAATGGCTTTGTGTGATATGTACCGTTACACCCGCGGCTGGCGGCGCGGTCGTGACCACGACATCGCTGGGACAGCCCTGCGCGGTACCATAGCCCTTCACGGTCGTCGGCGCGGGCGTGGCACCCGACCCGGAACCGGAACCTCCCACGCTGCCAGCGCTGCAAGCGGCCAGCAGCAGAACCAGCATGAGCGGAATAACCAGAAAGAATGATTTCTTGCGAATGACAGGTAAGCGACGCATGAAACTTACTCCTACTTTTTTAATGCGGCGATCTTAAGGGTCCACACCACTTCACTCCTAAACCCCTACCTCGCCCTTTATTTTCCCTGGTGGCATCATCACCACAGTGTCATGACGTTTCATTACGTCATAAAGTTCCCCAACCATGTTAGATGTTTTTATCGCCTCGAGTACGAGCGCCTGCGGCGCTCGCACAGGTTAGGTGGTGGAAGATGGTGCAATAGATTGTGCGGCCTGTGGCCGCACAATCTATTG
>DASTKE010000354.1:0-5121 GCA_035716105.1 Ktedonobacteraceae bacterium
AGAGGGTAGAGCCGGGAACATTGCTGTTCCAGAAGTTGTGTTCATCGTAGTGCGGAGCCTCTCGCGGCAGTGTCAAACGTTGATCGCTCAGTTGCAGCGTGGCTGCTCGCGAAATGCCAGTGATGCGCTCGATATCGCTGCCGTTCTCAAATTCGTGCAGGCGTTCTGGTGTCAGGTCGCGGGTGCGTACAAGATAGATGCCTCTGTCATCGGTGAAAAAAAGTTCGCTGCTGCCGATGCTGGCTGCCGAAGGAATGGTGCGACCGGTCATGCGCAAGCTGTAGCTGCTCAAGCGGTCGCTTTCATTGATAGTGAATGGAATGCCGAAGTTCCAGCCGGTGATGCCTGTCGCGGCAGAAATCAAAAGCGCTCGTTCCAGTTCATCGAGTGGCAAGGGGGCGTGTTGCGAGGTGTAGGCCAGCGGCCCATCGGGTATCGACATGCCATAGCCAAAGCGGCGCGACCTGCGGCCAAAGATGGCGCTCAGCAGAGGAAACCGAAGCACCTGCTCCAATCGTGGATCGAGACCATATGTATCCTGATCGCCCATCAGCGCCTCTTTCTTGCGTGTAGGAAATGCAGAGTTATAGCGTAAGTATATCATATGCCATTGGGCAAATGGCACTTCATATAGCCATGAGCTATTCTGTACATAAAGATAGCGAGAAGGGGTAGCTGCCCGGTAGCAGGTAGCTACCCCTTCTTGTTCGGCTATGTCGAGTGGATGAAGCTGCTGGCTTTATGGCTAATGGCCGTGTTCGGCTGCTTCTGCCGCGTCGGCCTCAGCCTTTGTTTTGTGAACAGTGCCGGGAGCGTGTTCAGGTGGCGCGTACACGGTATACAATTTGAGTTCGCTGCTGCCGGTATTGATGAAGTTGTGCATTGTTCCGGCTGGAACGAAGCAGAGGGTATTCGCTGTAATCGGCTGGCGGTTTCCATTCAAGACTGCTTCTCCCTGCCCACTGACGAAAATGAGCACCTGGTCAACATCGTGGTGAACTTCCTCACCGATTTCACCGCCGACAGGAATGCTCATGAGTACCACCTGACTGTGGGTGCCTGTGATCACCTCCTGGCGGAAGTACTCATTTTTCTGTGTAAGCGTTACAATGTCCATGACGTATTTCATGTTGCTGGTTGTCCTTTCTGGTTTCCGACTGTTTCTCATCGGCGTAGACTTTGCTGGCCATCTCTCGTCAGCAAAGGTTAGAATGTGATTAGTTTGTCTATTACACGTTTTTTACGCTCTTTAAGAAGCATAGGAGTCAGTCATGCATGTGTTCGTTTGCAGTTGATGAAACGTGTTCTCATAGGAAGCTGTACTAAATAGCGGTGTTGGCAAGGGTATTCAGTAAAAATGCTGGTTTTCTGTGGGAGATTGACTCCCGCTTTATCATCCCCGTGACCTTGCTGTCAGCTATGAAATTGTGACAAAACAGGGATACTACTGTATGTTAATCAGGGAGTAGAGAGATGACGACGACGACGCAGCCTGATCATAACCAGGGGCAACCCTTCATGCCGGAACAACGCTCGATTCCATTAGATGCGCCAGTGATTACTATTGGGCGCTTGCCAGATAATATGGTGGTGTTGAATCACCCGCTGGTTTCGGGACACCATGCACGTATCGAACGCATGCAAAACGGCAGGTATCGCATTGTTGACCTGGGAAGCACGAATCGTACCTATATCAATGGGCAGCGTCTCTCCCGTAAGCTGCTTGAACCAGGCGATGTGATTCGGATTGCCCCGTATAAGTTCACCTTTACGGGCGACCAGCTCAAATGGGAGGATGAGAGCGCCAGTATTCGCATCGATGCGCTGCATCTCAATGAGCGTGGCTCCCGGCGGACGATCTTGCTGGACGATATAACCATCGATATCCCGCCGCGCAAACTGGTGGCGCTCGTAGGTGGCTCAGGCGTAGGGAAATCGACCCTGCTGAACGCGCTTGACGGTACGCATCCGGCTCCGAAGGGGGCTGTACTCTATAATGGTCTGGATTTCTACCAGAATCTCGCCTCGTTCAGCAGCCAGATAGGCATCGTACCTCAAGATGATATCGTGCATAAAAATCTGACGGTGGAGCAGGCGTTGTACTTTGCTGCACGTATGCGTTTGCCGAAGGATTTCACGAGGGCGCAGATCAAAGACCGCATTAAGGAAGTGCTTGAGGACGTGGGTATGACGCGCCGCCGCAAATGGATGGTGAGAAGTCTTTCGGGAGGCGAGCGCAAACGTGTTTCCATTGCCCTCGAACTGCTGGCGAATCCGAGCGTATTCTTTCTGGATGAGCCAACCTCCGGCCTTGATCCCGGTCTGGACCTGCGCATGATGGTGCTTCTGCGCCAACTGGCGGATAAGGGGCATACCATTGTGCTGGTGACGCACTCTATCTATAACATCGACCTTTGTGATTACGTCTGCATTCTGGCTCAAGGTGGACGACTGGCCTATTACGGTCCCCCGAAGGAGGCCATAACCTATTTTGGTACGTCTAACTTCGCGGAAATTTATACGCAGTTGGAGCCGACAGACGAGAACAGAAATGTGCCTGAAGAAGCCGAGGAACGCTTTAAGCAATCTCCTTACTATCAGAAATACGTGGTACAGCCGACCAATCAGGAACTCAAAGATGTGCAAATGGGATTGGTGCCGAACATGTCTGTCCAGCAGCGGAAGCGGGGAAACCCCTGGAATCAATTCTTTCTGCTTTCGCGACGCTATACACGACTCCTGGGCAATGACTTCGGCAACCTTCTGATCTTGCTCTTGCAAGCACCGGTGATCGGACTGATTCTCTGGTTCCTGGCGACTACCGGTACATTCGCTCCTACCAGCGTTACAAACTGCCCCACCAGGGCGAATATCCTGTCCACGTCTGGCCCGATTGTATCTATAGATTGCCAGCGCGTCGTCGATGTGCTCAAATCGCCACAAGCGACAGCCATTTTGCAACAGCAGGGAAAAACGAAAGATCAGGTATTGAATGAAGCCATCGCGCCGAATTCTGGTGCGGATGCACAGACGCTGCTGTTTATTATGGCTTTTGCCGCCGTCACCTTTGGTTGTATCAATGGCGTGCGTGAGATTGTCAAGGAGGCACCCGTCTATCAACGCGAGCGGGCGGTCAACCTGGGGATTGCGCCCTATATGTTCTCCAAGATCGTCATTCTCGGCATTCTCTGTTTTATACAAAGCGCCATTGTGATTTACATCGTGAACCTGAAAGCGCCATTGCACCAGGGCATCTTCTTACCTGTCTTTGTGGAGGTCTACATCACGATGGCTCTAGCCTCGCTGGCTGGTCTCATGTTGGGTCTGGCAATCTCCGCGCTTGCTCCCAACACCGACCGTGCTATGAGCTTTGTTCCTATTGTACTCATTCCGCAGGTAATCTTCTCCGGCGTGATCTTCCAGCTGGATTCACCGATCCTGCAAGCGATAGGCTCCATTTTCGCGATGCGCTGGGCAATGGCGGGCATGGGTTCTTCGATTGGCCTGCACGCCGACAAGCTGGGCGTCGATAACTTTTCCTACAAGGGAACGCTCTTTGTCTCGGTCGACAAAGCGGCAGTGGTACCTGGAGCGATTATGCATTTGCTCATCGTCTGGGGGGCAATGCTCCTGATGATTATCGTCCTTGGCCTTGCCACCGCCCTCTTCTTGAAAGGGAAAGATTCCCGGTAATGCTGTGCCAGGGAAAGACAGCAGGTTTGTATTTCTCTGGTACCCTACTCCACCGCAGGTAGCCGAAGCTCTTTCTCGATGTAGCGTGTCAGGTGGTCGGCGGCACGGCGCACGTGGATGGCATCCTGGTAGAGCTTGCTCATCATAATAGCGCCCTCTAGCAGAGAGATGAACACGGTGGCGAAGGCGTCGGCATCCACATCGGCCCGGATTTCCTGCCGCTCGATGCCTTTGCGAACGATATGCTGGATGCTGTCACGCCAGATATCCATCGCGTGGCGGGCGCGGTCGCGCAGGGGGATGTGTGCGTCGTCTGCCTCGACAGCGGTGTTGAGGACGGGACACCCTCCCGCAAGTACAGGATCCTCGATGATGGTCTGAAAGACGGCGACAAATGCCAGTAACCGGTCAACCGCGTTCTTTTTACCTGTGATCGCCAGTCGTGTACGCTGTTGTACGAGCGCGAAAGCATAATCGAAGGCTTCGAGCGCGAGCTGCTCCTTGCTCTCAAAGTGATTATAGATGCCGCCCTTCTCCAATCCCGTCTCATGCATGATGTCGGAGAGCGACGAGCCGAAGTAGCCCTGGCGACTGAAAAGCTGCGCGGCTCGTTCCAGAATCATCTCTCGTGTTTGTTCTCCCTTGCTCATCTCATCAGCCTCTCCTTCTCCAAATCAGGAAGCAATTGCTCTTTCGTAAAGAATGCCTGTCGCTGGAACACTATCAGGGACGCAGCAGGATGCAAGTCGTCGTGGCGTGCGCATAGAGCTTGCCTGAAGCATCGGTTACGCGGCCTTCGGCGGTCGCGATGCGGCCTCCAACATGGATAACTTTGCCCTCACTATACACCATACCGGTTCTGTTCGTCAGGGGGCGCAGGTAATTGACCTTCAGTTCGAGCGTGGTGTAGCCTGTGCCGGGTGGCAGCATCGATTGCACCGCGCAGCCAAGCGCCGAATCGAGCAATGTGGCCGTGACACCGCCATGTACCGTGCCAAGCGGGTTATAATGATATTCTGCCGGTTCTACCGAAAACACCACCCGTCCTTCATCAACCTCTGTCATGTACATACCAAGCAGTTCCGCTATCGGCGGTGGTGGCAGTTCTCCTGTTTGTATCGCTCGCAGGTATTGGATGCCGCTCATGCTCTTGCCTGCCTGTACCGAGGGCATCGGGTCTTCCCAGCTAACAGTACGACTACGGCCTGCTCCAGTATCGCTCATGCGATGATCCCTTTCATCTGTTCGTAAGTATAGAGACTGAATGGTCTGTTTTGTCTGTAAAAAAAGAGTGTTTGAGACCAACCGGTCTCAAGAAAAGTATACGACTGGCATGATCTCTTTGTCAAACCGCTAGAGAGAACCAGTTCATCGCTCCAGATGAAGAGGAAGTAGCCAGAGAAGCAAGCTAGCTTGCTTCTCTGGCTA
>DASTKE010000355.1:0-3962 GCA_035716105.1 Ktedonobacteraceae bacterium
ATTTTACCAGTGTATGTGCCGTGCTATAATAGTAGCTGTAAGTTGAGGGGTAGAATATCCTATATCTCTTACGAACCAGATACAGAAAAGACAGTTGTTGGCTCGTGTGCCAACAGGAGGCGATAAGTGAAAATTGTGATCCTGGGATGTGGTCGTGTTGGCGCAACCCTGGCAAATATGATGGATCGGGCAGGACATAGTGTCGCGGTGATTGACTTCAGCAGCGAGGCGTTCCAGCGTCTGGACTCCAACTTCAGAGGCGAAACGATTGTCGGCAATGGAGTGGACGAGGATGTCCTCATCCGTGGCGGCATCAAAGACGCGGATGCATTCGCTGCCGTGACTAACGGCGATAACCGGAACATTATGGCCAGCCAGATCGCGAAAGAGATTTTCCACGTCAAAAAAGTGGTCTGCCGCATCTACGACCCTATCCGTGAGCAAACGTACCATGACCTGGGGCTGGAAACCATCTGCCCGACCAAGGTCGGTGCCCAGATGATGTTCGAGGCTCTGGAGGGCGGGGAGCCGAAAATACCAGAGGTAAAAGGATAGAGGAAATCGTATGTATATTATCATTGGTGGTGGTGGCGATGTCGGCTACTACCTCACAAAAAGCTTGCTCAGCCAGGGACACGAGGTGCTCCTGCTGGAAAAGAACGCGACGCGCTACCAGTCCTTGAGCGAGGAGTTGGGGCAATCAGTGATGCGTGGAGATGCGTGCGAGGCCAGAACAATGGAGGAGGTCGGTGCGCAACGCGCCGACGTGGTCATCGCAGTGACAGGCGAAGACGAGGATAACCTGGTCATCTGCCAGATGGCAAAGAAACGCTACAGCGTTGGTCGCACCATTGCCCGTCTCAACAACCCCAAGCACGAAGAAATCTTCCAGAAGCTGGGCATCGATATCACGGTCAGCCCCACGCGCTCGATCCTCTCCCTGATCGAAGTGGAACTCTCAAGCACGAATTTCATTCCGATCATCACGCTCAAGCGGGCAGGCGTGGAGATCATCGAGATGCGTATACCCTCGGAGGCACCAGTGGCGGGCAGGATGCTCAATCAGATTAACCTGCCGCGCAACTCGAAGGTCGCGCTGATTATCCGTGAAGGACAATTTATCTTCCCCACCGGAGAATCGCGCATCATGGGCGACGACGAAGTATATGCCATCGTCAGCCGCGAGGAGGAGGAGGCGCTGCGCAAAGCCCTGGGCGTCATCAGCTAGCACACTCGTAGCCACGGCAGGCCACCCGCAAGGGTGGCCCTACTATACTCAGTGTGTCTCGCAAAGCTGCCGGGCGGGCGTGTATAGTAGGGCCACCCTTGCGGGTGGCCTGCCGAAGTTTAACTTGACGCTTATGGGCACGATAAATCAGCCCCTACGAGTCGGTTTCATGGGTGGCGGCGACAGCTTCGGTTGCGGAATTCTCGGTTTCAGTGCTGCTGTCGCCATTTTTCTTCTTGCGCCCGGTGTAGTACGCTGTCCTGCGCCTCAAACTGGGTAGACGAGCGGTGGGACGACCTAGCGACCAGGCTTTTCGCCGCTGCGCCATGATCTGATCTGCTGTCTCACCGCGTAATGAGCGATAGAGACTGGCAATCACAACCCAGGCCGTGGCGACAAGCGGGGTGGCAAGCAGCGCTCCAAAGGCTCCGAAGAGTTGTGCGCCAATAATCAAAGCCAGAATCGATGCGACCGGGTGCAGGCCGACCGCGTGACCAACGATACGAGGCCCCAGGATGTTGCTCTCGATGATCTGAATAATGATGAAGTACACCACAACGTAAAACGTGCGCGGAAATGGCTCTGGTAGGAGCAGGGAGATCAGAATGGCTGGAATGGAGGCCAGCGCTGGCCCTACCATCGGAATGGTTTCAAAGAGAAAGGCCAGCGCCCCAATAATCAGCGCATATTCCTTCAGACCGATGAACGGGAGCAGACAACCACCGCCCGACAGCACACCGATGATGACTGCTAGCGTCAACTGCCCGCGCAGGTAGTTGCCCACGACGCGATTCAGCGCGTCGTCAAAGGTGCGAACATGCTGCTCGGCGCGCTGTGGCACAATACTGTAGATGCTATCGCGAATGCGCCCTCCATCCATAGTCAGGTAGAAGCTAATCACTACCACCAGCAAGATATTGACGATAGCATCGGTAACAGAAAAAACAATATTGAGCGCATTGGCAGCCAGTGACTGCGCAAAATCGATGGCGGAGGTGCGTATCTGGCTCAGCGCGGCATCGATATTCGCCTGCGGAATACCCTGCTTGACCAGAAAGTTTAGCACCGAATTGTAGGTACTGGGCAGATCGATGAAGTAGGCGGTCAGGGTATTCGAGAATGCCTCCACCTGCTTGATAAGCGAAAAGACCAGGGCGTAGCTGATGCCAGCCAGCACCAGCAGGACGATGATATAGACAATCAAAGTAGCAAGCAGGCGCGGGATGTAACGCGCAAGGTAATTCGCTGCCGGGGTGAGTAAAAAGGCCACTCCCATGCCAAGCAAAAGCAGGACAATAGCATGCAGGAACTGGCCCAGAATTGATGAAACAGCCCAGAGAATGACGCCTATACAGATCACACTGATGAGGATATCGCGCACACGTTGCCAGTTCACATGCTCCATACTGTCTCTTTCCGGTGTCAAACGTCAATATTGAACCTCACGTTACCTACGTATCATCATTGTGGCAGGTTTCCGCGAAAATCACAAGTAAGCATTTCTACTGGCTCTCTCCATCCTCTGCGAGGATGGAGAGAGCCAGTAGGGGCGATGCCTTGTGCTCGCCCGCGTTTTGTCGGATAGATCGACCATTGGCGGGCTGGCTCTCTCACAAGAACGGAAACCTTCATCATAGTGGACGTTTGCCAGGAGGGATTTTGAAATTGACCCATTTGGCACAGAATGATGAAACTTTTTTCAGTTGTGTAACGTCATCGTAGGTGAAATACTCAGGGAAGCACTCTACACGCTTGTTGTTACCTCGTCTATGCTGGTAATAGAATGGGTTCGCTCATAGAAGTTAATCTAACCTGTGACGTTCGTCCTACTATTACACCGAGAACACAGGCGTATCCGTTTCTCTCTATGAAAAACTTACTAACTTTCAAAACAGCCCTACAACGCTGCAAGTCCTTCCCAGGCAGACGCCTGAAAAGAGCGCTCAGCAGGGCTGCAGGGAAGTTCTTGAAAGAGGTCATATTTTATGGATGCAGCGGTGCCAATACTGACAACGCAGGCCATTCTACTCTGGACGCTATTGGGGTTTCTGGTAATTTGGATGCTGCTATTCGCAGTGCTCGCTTTTCGTCTGGAACCACAGAAACAGGGCGAGGAGAGTACACCTGCTCCTGTTAGAGACACTTATGCCCCTCACACCCCGATTGCCGTCGCACCCACTGCACCAGCGATGTTGCATATGATCGTAGCTCAACCCGTCGCCACGCAGGTTGGCGCGACAGGCTATGATTCCTCCGACGATGTAGGAACAACGGCTTCGATGTTGTAGATAGGCACAAAAACATGAATCATCCCGAATGGCTGAACGCGCTTTTTAAGCGCGTTCAGCCATTCGGGATGATTCATGTTTTTGTGCCAGTAAATGTCTCAGTGCGTTGGACTGAACGATGTTCCGTTATTGAGAAAGATAAAATGGCTGTCCTGCACATTCACGATCATATCTATTTTCCCGTCGCCGTTGACATCCTGGAAGCTGAGCGTTACCGGCGCGAGGTACTGACCTGGACCAACTAAAAGAGGGCCAATATAGATTTTCGCCTTCGTGGCATCGCCACCAGGAAACTCGATCACTTCCACCTGACGGTTTAAATTAATAGCAATAAAATGGCTTGGCTTCTGCGCCGAGTCGTTATGGCCCACAACCTGATCTACCTGGTAGGTGCGTGGGCGTCCATAATGCCAGTCATCCTGCGTGACCTGCCACCAGTTGGCAAC
>DASTKE010000356.1:0-6785 GCA_035716105.1 Ktedonobacteraceae bacterium
GCGACCTACGGTCGCCTCTATATCATAAAAGGAAGAGAAGAGCGAGAAGAAGCTGCATAGCTGAGTGCGCGCACTCAGCTATGCAGCTTCTTCTCGCTCTTCTCTTCCTTTTATGATATAGAGGCGACCGTAGGTCGCCAGCCAGATGTGGTATTATAGAGCAAAGTGTATCATTATGTTGTTTTTTGCCTCGGAGAGAGGCGCGAAGGAGCCAAATTTGACACGTCTGACCGAACACCTCACCCTCGCCCCGGATGCCGCCGTTGATTTTCACATGCATACCACATATAGCGATGGACGCCTGCCTGCCGAGCAACTGATTGATTACCTGGTGGGCGAAGGCTTTGACCTGGTGGCCGTGACCGATCATGATCGCGTCGATATGGTTGGACATATTCAGGAACTGGCGGCGCAGAAACGCTTGCCAGTGCTATCCGGTGTCGAGATGAGCGCCCGGTGGCAGGGCAAGATGTGCGACCTGCTTTGCTACGGCTTTGACCCACAGGAGAACTATTTACGGGCGCTGACCGACGAGATCGACCGCTGCCACCATGAGATGGCGGTCGCTGTCTATGAAGCGTTGCTCAAGCGCGGCTACCAGTTTCCACGCCGGGAAGAGGTGCTCTCAGAGAGCGGCGGCATCCCGCAGCGGACGAGCCACAACATGCGCTTGCTGCGTGAGCATGGATACGTCAAAAACTGGCGCGAGGCCATCACTATTTTGCGGGAGGCCGGAAATCACGAGATCAAGGTTGACCTGGCGGAGACGGTCGAGGCGGCGCACGGCAGCGGGGCGGTCTGCCTCATCGCGCATCCCGGTCGGCGCGAGCGCGGCTTCACCTTCTATGAAACGGCCATGCTTGACCAACTGCGCGCCGAAATCCCCATCGACGGCATCGAGGTCTATCACTCCTCTCACAGCCCGGAAATGGTCGAGACCTACCTGAACTACGCTCGCACGCATTCCCTGCTGATGAGCACCGGCTCGGACTCGCACGGCTTCCCTGAACGTATGCCCAGAAAGCACCGCGCCGACCTCAGCCATGACTTTTTAGAGCGCGTGGGGATATCAATAAACGAAACAACATGACGAATGGCCCAGGCGCTGACGCGCCTGGGCCATTCGTCATGTTGTTTCGTTTATTGGAATTTACTTCAGGTACCAGTCGGTGGTAGTGAGGCCGGGGTAGCTGACGGTCTTCTTGACCACGCCGCCGGGCGTGGAGAAGTTCGTAACTGGTTTTCCCTGCTCGGCCAGCAGCATACTGTCGTGCCAGATCGGGCCAGCGCCATCGACGCCGGTGACGTTCACCATCGGCGTGTTGTCGTTGTTGCCCGCCCAGACGCCTATTACGTAGTCCGTGGTGTAGCCAATGGTCCAGTTGTCACGGAAGTCCTGCGAGGTGCCGGTCTTGACAGCCGCCGGGCGAATCATGCCGGGGTTGCCCTGGTAGCACTGCGTCTGCGTGTTGCTGAACAGGTAGAGCATACTGCACTTGCCGAACTCGAAGGTACGCGAGCTATTGTCGCTCAGCACGTTGGTCATCATAAAGGAGACCTGCTTGCTGATGACGCGCTGGCCGGGAGATGCGAACTGGTAGACCAGCCCTCCCGTGACATCCTTCACGGTCTCAACGGCGTGAGCCGGCACGCGCACACCGCCATTGGCGAAGACGCCATAGGCGGAGGTCATATCCAGCAGGTGGACGCTGAGCGTTCCCAGCACCATCGTATAGTTGGGAATGCCCTCGTAGCTGCTGATGCCCATCACCTGCGCCGTGTGTAGGGCCGCGTCGACGCCAGTCTTCACCAGCACTTTAACGGCGGGAATGTTGAACGAGTTTTGCAGGGCATAGCGATACGAGATGAGACCATGATAGCTCTGGTCGTAGTTGTGCGGCGTGTAGGCTGGCAGCCCGCAGCACATTTGGATGGTCAGTGGCGCGTCCACCACCGGCATACCGGGACTGATAATCCCCTGTTGGAAGGCTGTCGCGTAGATGAACGGCTTGAACGACGAACCCGGTTGGCGGTAGCCCTCCGAGGCCACGTCAAACTGCCCGTACCGCGGATTGTTCGGGTCGATGTTGCCAACCAGCGCATTAATGGCCCCGTTGTGGTAATCGATCATCACCACGGCGGCGTCGGACATATTGTGAACCTTCGCCATTTCCGCGATATGCTTCTGCGCGATCTTCAGTATCTGATTTTGCAGCTTCAGATTCAGGGTTGTGGAGACGGTCAGGCCAGAACGCGCCAGGTCGCTCGTCTTGACGTGCAGGATGCCAGCCAGTTCGTTGAGCGCGTAGTTCACGAAATGCGGTGCCAGATTGTTCTGGATGGTGCCACGATGCAGGAAGCCGGGTTGATTGGCCTCGGCGATGGCCGCTCGCTCCTGCGCGGGTGTAATGTAGCCCTGCGCCTGCATCTGATCCAGCACCTGCTGCATACGGATCAGCGCCGATTGGTGGTACAGGTAGGGGTCGCGGCCAATCGGGGCGCTCGGTATACCCGCCAGCATAGCCGCCTGCGCGATATCTAGCTTCGAGGCAGCTGTATGTCCAGGCGTGTCTTTCAAGCCGAAATAGGTGAAAGCCGCTGCCTCCGCTCCGTAGGCTTGCTCGCCGTAGTAGACCGTGTTGAGATACATGGAGAGGATCTGCTCTTTGCTGTAGTGGCGTGTGACCGCCGGAGCCAGAATGATCTCCTGGAGCTTGCGAATCGCTGTATCCGAGCTGCCAACAATGGCGTTTTTGATCAGTTGCTGGGTGATCGTGCTGCCGCCGGAGACGATGCGCTTGTGCGTCAGGTCGTCGAGCGCGGCGCGCACAATGCCGGTAATGTCATAGCCGGGATTTGTCCAGAAGTATTGATCTTCGATGGCGATCTCGGCATGGGCGAGGTTGGGCGAGATTTGTGAGAGCGGCACGGTCGTCTGCATTCCCTCATTGAGCATCTGGTAGATGGGCGTGCCGCTCTCATCGTACATCTTGAGGTTGTCTTTGGGCAGAACGTCTTGCAGCGTTGTCACCTGCTGCGCGTAACGCTTCTGCGTGGCGAGAATCGCGCCGGTCAGCCCGACAATCACGCTGCCCACAATCACCAGGAAGGCCAGCCCGCTCAGGGCGATGGGCAGCATAGCCCAGCGCGTGCTGATGCGGTCGGTAGCTGCATACTGCTGGTTGCTGCGCCGCAGGTTCTTGCGTTTGATATAGCGGCGTGTGCGCCAACCGGGAGTCATGCCATTGTTCCGGTGAGGAACGGCGTAGTATGCTCCACGACTGGGCCTTACCGGGCGTTCATCTATGCGTTGCGCCGCTGCTGCGCGGCTGTGAACCGGAAGTTTTGCTGGTACATTTGGATTCGGGTGCTGGTCATTCACCATTCATATCCCTTCATTTTTAAACCCCTCAACCGCCAGGATATGGAAAAAGATGTTATGCAATAATAGATACGTTTTCCCCCACGTATCAGTGTCTGGTTATTTTATGCAAATCTCCTCTATAGCTCCCCTCTATTATTTTATAACGAGCAAAAGTTGCAGGAAGTCTCATGGATGTACAAAACGCATGTACTCTACCACCAGCCATCGGGTGGCATGGTGCCGGGTGGAGGGGAAAAGGCGAAGCTGTAGCTGGCCGGGCAGTAGGCTGGCACCCTTGATGGAATGGGAGACGGTACAGGTGTCGGCCCAGGTGCCGGACGACCATGTTTACCTCCCGGCGTGGCTACCGCTGTAGGGGCCGGGTTGAATGAAGTGAAGGTGGGAACGGTGCCGGGCAGGAACCAGTCGGTTGTCTTGACTCCATCGGGGTAGGTGACGGTGGCGCGCATCAGACCGCCGGGGTCGACGAAGTTGCGGATAGGGCGACCCTGCTCCGCGAGCAGCATGGAGTCGTGCCAGATGGGGGCCGCGCCCTGCACGCCCGTCACGTTGTACATGGGGGTGTTGTCGTCGTTGCCAGCCCAGACGCCCATCACGTAGTCGGTGGTGTAGCCCACCGTCCAGTTGTCGCGGAAGTTCTGCGTCGTACCCGTCTTGGCCGCTGCCGGGCGGATCGCACCGCGATTCCCGGCGTAGCACGCGCTCTGCGAGTTTGAATAGAGTTGCAGCACGTTGCAGTCGAAGAATTCGGGAATGCGGTCGGTGTTGTCGCTCAGGATGTTGGTCATCAGGTAAGCCAGTTGCGGGCTGATGACGCGCTTGCCGGGGTCGCGCTGGTGCTGGTAGAGCAGCTTGCCCGTGTTGCCGGAGACGACTTTGTTGATGGCGTAGTAGCCGACGCGCACGCCGCCGTTGGCGAAGACGCCCATCGCGGAGGTGTGGTCGATCAGACGCACGCTTAGACCGCCCAGCACGAGCGAGTAGCCGGGCGTGCCTTCATAGCTGCTGATGCCCATGTTGCGCGCCGTTTGCATGGCGGCATTGATGCCAGCATGTTGCAGCACCTTAACGGCAGGCACGTTCAGCGAATTTTGCAGTGCGCAGCGCAGGGTCATGTGACCGTGATAGTTCAGGTCGTAGTTGTGCGGCGTGAAAGTTGGCGGATAGCTCCCCGCTGGCAGGGAAATCGACGTTGGAGCGTCGTCGATGGCCTGCGCGGGCGAGGCTCCTTGCTGGAAGGCTGTCACGTAGACGTAGGGCTTGAACGACGAACCCGGCTGGCGATAACCCTGCGTCGCCACATCGAACTGGCCGTCAATCGAGGCGTTGTTGTAGTCGATGCTGCCAAGCAGGGAGATGATCGCGCCGGTGTGGTAGTCGATCAGCACCTCAGCCGCGTTGGTCACATGATGGGCGTCGCGCAGCTCCGCGATGTGTTGCTGCGCGACCTTCTGTATCTTGTCCTGCAACGCCACGTCGAGCGTGGTGGAGACCAACATGCCGGAGCGCGACAACTGCTCGCGGGTCATGTGAAACTGCTTTTCGAGTTGTTGCAGCACGAAATTAAAGAAATGGGGAGCGCGGTTGTTCAGCGCCGCCGGTTTGAAGAAATTGGGACCCTGCGCCTCCTGAATCGCCTCCAGCGCCTGCACCCGCGTAATATAGCCCTGCTCTATCATGGCCTCCAGCACGGTTTCAAAGCGCTGCATTCCCGCCTGGGGATGGAACAGGGGATCGTAGGCATAGGGCGAACTGGGAATGCCCGCCAGCATGGCCGATTGCGCCAGGTCGAGTTGCAAGGCGGCAGGCTTCCCCGGCTGATCGCGCAGCCCAAAGTAGACCTGCGCGGCGGCATCGACGCCATAGGCTTGATGGCCGTAGTAGATGCTGTTCAGATACATGCCCAGGATGTCCTGTTTGCTGTAGTGGCTGTTCAAATCAGGTGTCAGCATGACCTCTTCCAGCTTACGTTCCAGCGTCACCTCGTTGCCCACGATCAAATTCTTGATCAACTGCTGCGTGATTGTGCTACCGCCCTCGACCACGCGCCCGCTGTGGACATCGTCCAGCGCGGCCCGTAGAATGCGCATCAGGTCAATGCCCCCGTTCGTCCAGAAGTTCTTGTCCTCCGTCGCGACGGTAGCGTCCCGCACATCCGGCGCAATCTGCTCAAATGGAACCGTCGTATGCAAACCCTGATCGGCCATCTGCCCGATCAACACCCCCTTGCTATCGTACATCTTCAAGTTATCCAGCGGCAGCAAATCCTCCAACGTGAGCACCTGACGCTGATACTTCTGCTGCGTCTCGCTGTAGAAGCGAGACGCCACAGCCGCTCCTGTGACAATCAGCGACGAGAGGATGATGAGCAGCGAAAGCGCGGTACTCAGAATGCTTAGCCAGAGCCTGAAGCGGCCCCGTCGTTCATCGACACGCGCCTGTCGCAAATGCTTGCGCGAATAATGGCGCAGCATCTTGCGCCGCAGCCACGCCTTCCGTGTCACCCTGTGTTGCCGCATCTCATTCGCATTATAGGGAGCCGGGGCGAGTACAGGTAATGGAGGTGCTACAGCCGAAACCTTTGGCGTCAATGGAGGCATCGTCGGTGGTAGTGGAAAGTGCGGTACCAGTTGTGCGGGTGCCTGCTCAGTCGGAGCCTGGACAGCCGCTATCGTCGCTATCGCCCCCACTCGCCCACGCTGTTCGCGCCTTGCAATCATCACCGCCTCTTGCGCCAGGATTTTTCTGCCCATCTCCGCTTTTTGCGCCGTCTTATCTGGTGCTACCGACTCTTCATGCTTATGTCTCTCACTTGCCGCTTTTAATGGAGTCGGTTCTGTCGGCTGTCCGCTCTCGTGTCCATTTCTTATGACAGTAGGCTCATCCGTAGGGGCGAGGGAGGTGTTAGCGATTTGGGTGGACTCCTGTGGTCGCCTGTCTGGTTTATGCTGATTGCGATGGTTCCTATTGCTGTCACGCGGAGGGCGGGAAGTGATACGTGGGTGACGCATGTGTCGCCGCGAGATGTAGAGCAAGGCACGCTGTTGCCGGGACGTGAGCATAATGCCCTCTGAAGAGGCCGTTTCTGCTTCCGCTCCTGCCCCTATGAGTGATGATTGCTCCTGCCCCTGCTCGCGTCCATCCCAATCTGGGGTAGGAGGATCTGCATTTTCCGCCATGCGCGTACCCTCTGCTCTTGCTCGCCTGGTCTAAAGATACCCGACATGCCTCATTTCCAGGCCACCCGCGAGGGGATGGCCCTACTATATAGACGTTGAAATAGGCAATTTATTCCTCATCAGTGTAGGTATTAGCGTAGGGGCCGATTGATCGAGCGCACCGCCGATTTATCGGCCTGTAGGGCGGGCCGATAAATCGGCGGTGCGCTCGATCAATCGGC
>DASTKE010000357.1:0-2997 GCA_035716105.1 Ktedonobacteraceae bacterium
GATAGCATGGTCCTGTCTTCGGTATCTCCTGGCACTTCTAATTGTGCGTCGGAATCCGGCAGATTGACCGGGCTGCTGCTGGCACCAACCGGAGGAACGGTGTTTGGGAAGAGAGCTTCGTCGGCAGTAGCGCCACCTTTATCACTTCCTGCTCTGGCAACCTGCTGATCGGTAGCTACCTGGGTCGCAGGCGACGAACCGGCATTGAGCGGGGATTGAGCGCGCTGCGTCTGTTCTGATGCTCTCTCACTGTCATCCATCGTGTCTGCCGATCTCAGTTCCTGCGGTACGGGGAGATCAAAAGCCTTTGCTATCGCGGCAGTCAGAGCAGCGGCGCTGGGATAGCGATCCTGCGGGTTTTTGGCGAGACTCTTCAGCAGTACCGCTGATACGGCAGGCGGAAGGTGCGGATTTATCTTGTGCGCTGGGACGGGTTGCTCTGTCAGATGCTGCATCATAATCCCGGTCAGGCTATCGCCATGAAACGGTGGCGCTCCGGTAAGTATTTCATAGAGCATCACGCCAACCGCGTAGATGTCTGTGCGGTTACTGACGGGGCGGTTCTGCACCTGCTCAGGCGAAATGTAGAGTGGAGTGCCGAACACTGTGCCGGTGGCAGTCTGCGATGCCGCGTTGAGCAGCTTGGCAAGGCCAAAGTCCGACAGAATAGGCTCGCCCATCGCGTTGCGGGATGTATTGCGCTGATCGAGCAGAATATTGGCAGGTTTGATATCGCGATGAATGGTTCCCTGCCGGTGTGCATAGTCGAGCCCCAGACTGATGGGCGTAAAGAGGCGTACAACCACGTCTGCAGCCGGGATGTCGCCCTTATGAGAGGTATTATGGATATAATGGGCCAGTGTCTCTCCCTGGATATATTCCATCACCATATAGGCGACCACACTCGATTCGGTCGTACCGGCGTTTGGGCTGGTGTTTTTTTCCCCTTCATTGCTTTCAGATATATAAAAATCATAGATTTGGACAATATTGGGATGGCGCAAAGCCGCGATCGTCTGGGCTTCGCGGGTGAAGCGAGAGACAAAATCGGGATCGGCCTGGAAATCGGCATGGAGAAACTTGATGGCGACATAGCGCCGCAATTGCGTATCAAAAGCTTTCCATACCTCGGCCATACCCCCACGTCCCAGGCGCTCCTGCAATTCATATTTCCCAAAACGTCTTGCAGATGTACTCATAACGCTCCTCTATAGTTTTTCTCTCCATCCTCGTATTGACTATTCTGCCTCCGTCTATAGTACATGTCTCGACATGTGAAGTCAATGCAAAGATCACTATTGGACAGTGGAATGCCCAAAAAAAGTTATTTAACGGCTTTCTTTAGTGAAATACTCATGTTATACTAAGGCTGTGATTTATTTTTTTTACCACAAACAAGGAACACCTCTTCCTTATGATTGAACAAGGGGGCAATGTATGGCAATAGAAACATTGCAAAATGGACGTTATAGACGTATGCGCTTACTGGGCAGCGGCGGTATGGGTGAAGTCCATTTAATGGAGGATACTCGCGTCAACCGGCAGGTAGCAATCAAGGTGCTGCGCGCCGAATCGGATCCGTATCCCGACAGCGATTCTTCCAAAGATGCTGCTCGTCTTTTCCAGCGTGAGGCGCGAGCGATCGCCGCGCTTGAACATTCCAATATTCTGCCCCTCTATGATTTTGGGGAAGAAGCTATTGATGGTGTAATTATTACGTATATGGTCATGCCATATTGTCCAGATGGATCGCTGGTCGGTTGGGCACGGCAGGGACGTAATAACACACCTCTCACGCCGCAGGACGTCGCACAGTTGATCTTCCAGGCGGCGGAAGCTCTTCAGTATGCACACGACCATACGGTTATTCACCTCGATGTCAAGCCATCGAACTTCCTGCTGCGCAGCAACCAGAAGAACCCCAATCGCCCTACGCTGTTGCTCGCCGATTTCGGCATCGCTCGCAGCAGCACCACTACCGCCAGTTCCAGCCGCACCATTCGCGGCACGCCTACCTCTATGGCTCCCGAACAGTGGAGCAGCAAGCCTGTAGCCGCCAGCGATCAATATGCTCTGGCGGTGATGGCCTACGAAATGTTGACCGGTCGCCCGCCATTTGTAGGCAGCATGGAGCAGCTCATGTTCCAGCACTTCACTGCTCCGCCCGCGCCACCCAGTAAGCTCAATCCAAAACTTTCCCCGGCCATTGATGCCGTCCTTTTGCGTGCGCTGGCGAAGAAGCCAGAGGAACGCTTTCCCTCCATCAGTGCTTTCGCCGCCGCATTGGAGCAGGCCGTTTCCGGCGCGTCCACGTCGCTCACGCCTCTCAACCTGGAGCCACTGCGCTCGGATTCGGGAAGTTTCCGCGCCACATTAAAAATCTCGCAGACCGAGGCAAACACGGGTACGAACCGGACCATTACCCTCCCCGGTGGCAAGCGCCTCACCGTGACAGTACCGGCAGGAGCGCAGAATGGACAGGTTATCCACCTGCAAGGACTGGGCGAGCAACTTGGCAACGATGGCGTCTTGCTCTTAACCGTTGCTGTCACACAGACCGAAAACACGCACACTTCAGATTCTCTCAGTGCCGCTCCAACGCTCTTTACCGCTGTCGATAGCGGAGCGTCGCCTTCAGATATACTCAGCGTCGTACCAACATTTGAGCAGCCAGCGGTCAGTCCAGCCCGCGTGTCTCAGCCATCCAGCAACTTCTCGGAACACGACCTTCCCACGGTAGCGAGTAGCGCTACTCCACCATCAGTCACGAACAAACAGGCGCAGCCAGCGCCTCCGAGAAGAGGAGGTGCGTCGCTCTCCCGAATCCTCCTGATTATCGGCCTGCTTGTCCTGCTCATCCTTGCCGGATCGGGCCTCTATTTCGGCATGCACCTGTCTGGCAACCAGCCGACCAATCCAGCAGCGCTGTCCAATACGCAACCAACCAAAACGCCCACACATGCAGTAACACCTACTCCAACTGTTACACCAACACCC
>DASTKE010000358.1:0-2674 GCA_035716105.1 Ktedonobacteraceae bacterium
GCATCTCCCATGCTGCGCGAATTCTTGCAACACACCGACCGCGTTATCTGCTGGCTGAAAGACCCGGATGGCATCGTAGAGCGCAACCTGCTGGCGGCGGATATCGCATCGGTGATGGTTACGCCAGGGCGTCCCCCGCGAGAGAGACAGGGGTTACACGAAGTGGTTTATCTGGCGCAGACGCTTGGCTTGCCACCCGTCGATGTAACAGCCCCGTTTGTTCCTCCTACCCGACTAACCTCTTCCTATCCATTGGACAGCAGAACCGTCGCTATTCATCCCGGCAGCGGTGGGGCCAACAAATGCTGGCCTGTTTCGCATTTTAGGGCGCTCATTGACCGGCTCTGCTCTCGCGGCTTGCCAGTTCTTTTGTTCGGTGGACCTGCCGACCATGAACGCATTACTGCTTTGCTTGAGGCGCGAGCGCCTCGTTATGGGAACGGACACTCACGAGGAACGCTCGTACAAACGTTGGTAGATGCTCCATTATTGGATGTGGCACAACGTTTGCAACAGTGCGGGTGTTACGTGGGCAACGATGCGGGCATCACCCATTTATCGGCCCTGCTTGGCGTTCCCACTGTTGCCATTTTTGGGCCCAGCGATCCCGCCACCTGGCGACCGCTGGGGCCAACGGTGAAGGTCATTCGCGCTCAACCAATGGAGCAACTGATGGTTGATACGGTGATAGGTATAATAGAGACGCTGGCATCGTTCTCTCTAGATAGAGATACTCCGATATAGCATTTTTGGGTAACGAACTATACATAACTCTCCTATCGGGGTATACTGAATTATCATGAGCATCAAGAAGGAGGAGAGACACATGATGGATCACCCTGATATGCCTGATACACTGCATACACTGCATACATTGGATACACCGGATATCTCAGATGCAACAGGAATAGCGGATAGAACGGATACGCAGGGTCCTTCATCGGATAAGCACGAAGCGCAGGGAAAGCTAATTCTGACAGCGCCTCTCCAGGAGTATCGCTCGGCAGATCAGGCGCAGAGGACGATGTTTCATCCTGGGCCGTTTCTCCCGCCGCGTCCATTTTACAAGGATAAGAGCGAGATCGTACCCCGGCAGCCGCTGGCGAAGCTGCGCTACTACTGGCGCAAAGACCCGGCGTACCAGGTCTTCATTCTCGCTACCTGTATGGTCATAATCGCCGGTATCATCTTTGTTTCATTTGCCAGCGCCGCCATTATCAAACATCCCAGATTCTTTGGCCTCAGCGCGGGCAGCACCGCTTCCTCCATTCCCACACCAGCTGGTACAGTTGACTTTCAGCCTGTGTTTCCCACACCCGGAGGTGGGCAGGGGAGCACGGTGAGCAGCCAGCCGCCAGTCGTGAGCACACCCGTGCTCGCCCCAACAGATACAGCGCCTACGCCCGTTCCCACCACACCGAATCCCGGTTCGGGTGGGCCGCTCAACGTCCAGATCACTGCCATTCCCCAGCAGGTGTCGAGCGGGCAAACGGTGCAGGTGGTCGCCAGCGCCAGCATCGCGGGAGCCGTGGTGCGGCTTCAGGTCATTTACAACGCGCCGCCCTATTTCTACATCAGCAGCGCGCAGCAGGTCGATGCCAATGGCAATGTCGTGCTCTTCTGGCGTGTGGAGGTCGGTGGCTTCGCTCGTGGCCACGTCACTGCCAGGGTGGTCGCCCTCGCCACCGCTAACGGCCAGCGCGCCAACTCCCAGCAGATCACCGTCCAGGTCAACACCTTCATGCCGTAACTTTTTCATTCGTAGGTGCCGATTGAATGATGGTCTACAGGCCACCCGCGAGGTGCAGGCGGCGCAGGCCATCCAGACCATTAGCCAGGTGCCGATTGAATGATGGTCTACAGGCCACCCGCGAGGGGTGGCCCTACTATACTCCGGTGCGACTCCCGGAGCCATGCCTACGCGCACGTATATAGTGGGTCCACCCCTTGCGGGTGGCTTGCGGGAGCTTCGTTGAATATCTATGGGCCGCGATAAATCGGCACCTACGTTTGTTCATGAAAAAAAAGGTGAACTCCGGGCTTTTTTGTGCGTATAATCAATAAATGCTGGTGTTGGTGCCATCTATCTCACTTCCAGAAAGCGCATGATATTAAAAGGAACATCTATGACACAAGTTGATGAAATTCGCCAGGTGCAGGAGGCGGCGCGCACCGTCCGCCAGAATGTGGAGCGGGTGATCGTGGGGAAAGAGGTGGTGATTGACCTGCTGATGGTCGCCTTGCTCTGTGAGGGACATATTCTATTTGAGGACGTGCCGGGCATCGGCAAAACCGTGATGGCAAAATCGCTGGCCAGGTCGCTTGGCTGCTCGTTCCAGCGCATCCAGTTCACGCCTGACTTGCTGCCTTCGGACATTACCGGTATCACCTTCTATAATCAGAAGCTGGGCGAGTTTGAGTTTCGACCGGGGCCGCTGCTCTCGCAGGTTGTGCTGGCCGATGAGATCAACCGCGCCACACCGCGTACGCAGTCCGCGCTGTTGGAGGCAATGGAGGAGCGGCAGGTGAGCATCGAGCGCGAGACGCTGCCCTTGCCGCGCCCCTTCATCGTCATCGCCACGCAAAACCCTATCGAGTTGGAGGGAACATTCCCGCTGCCGGAGGCGCAGCTTGACCGCTTTCTGATGCGCCTGCGCCTGGATTATCCCTCGCA
>DASTKE010000359.1:0-7378 GCA_035716105.1 Ktedonobacteraceae bacterium
ATCGCCTTTCCCTGGGTATTTTATGTCGTTTGTACCACCTGCTCTGCCCAGGCAGCCAACCTTTCACATCATTCAGGTTTCTGAAGGAGTTCCAGCAGGACGCCGTTGGTGCCTTTGGGGTGGAGGAAAATGGCGCGTCCCTCGGCGGCGAGGCGTGGTTGAGCGTCGAGCACGGCAGCGCCTTGCTCGCGCAACTCGGCAAGCGCGGCATCGATATCCTCGACTTCGAGACAGATGTGATGCAAGCCCTCGCCGCGCTTCTCAAGAAATCTGGTCAGGCTGGAATCGGCGGTTGGCTCGATCAATTCGATCTCGCTGCCCCCAGGCCCGCCAAGCGGGAGAAAAGCGATACGCACCTGCTCCGTTGGCACCTCTCGAATCTCGCCCGGCTCAATGCCCAGCGTGTCCCGGTAGAAGGTCAGCGCCTGTTCGATGTCCCGCACAAGAATAGCGACGTGATCGATGCGCTTCGGTGTAGGCATAGCACACTCCAATGTTCTTCATGATGTGGTCGCAGTAGTACTCTATCAAACTGGAATCGACGGGGGAAGGCGTTCCTACGAGCACCTGCTGAGATGGAAGTCCGCGTGGCGCAGCGTATGCGGAATAGTGGCGAAGAGGCCAACGCCAAGCTGCGCCGAACTGCTGAGCGAGCGCAGCGCCATCAACGCGCCGCTGTGCGTCTCCTCGCTATATCCCAGTATATCCGCCATTTGATCAAATTCCACCTGGGTCAGCACTTCGTAGCTCAAGTCTGGCTTAACGAGCAAACTCAAATCGAGATCGACATAGCTCAGGCGATCCAGCTCTATCGTCGGTGGCAGGATCACCGAGGCATAGGTATGCCGGAGTTCCAACCCATCATAAAACGCACTGAGCATGTACCAGCGCTCAGGCCAGAAGTATTGCAAGCAGTTATAGTGCAGCGGACGTGCCTGCGTCGTCCAGCGCATCAACGTACCGGCAGGCAGCCAGAGGCGAATACAATCACTCGCTACCTCCGGCAGCGGTTCTGTGCTCAGTTGTGTTGTCGTTTCCAGTTGGTACGCCTGCCACGCCCCTCGCAGCATCTGGTCATAACTACGACTTTCCACCCAGAATGCATGTTGCATAATGCTCTCCCTTTCCAGAGGTGCCGCTATCCCATTTCTTACAGGACAGAACACGCTTATTAAAATAAAGCAAATACGCGAGCTAGTCAAGCAAAAAAGCGAGAATCCTAAAAAATCATGGGAAGAGCGTAGGGCGCAATTATGCAGTTTCACAATTTCATTGGCATATGGAACCTCGTAGGGGCCGATTTATCGCGCCCATCGCCGATTGATCGGCCCAGGCCGTAGGCCGATCAATCGGCGATGGGCGCGATAAATCGGTCCCTACGTCATTCGCGCTATTGCTGTATTATTTTGTTAATGTTCATCATTGCTCCCGGCGGGGATGGTGGCGGGAAGCGGAATTTGTTTCTACCCGCGAATGTTCTATAATAGAAGGGTAATCGTCCAAGTTCAGCAAGCCAATGGAATGGCAGAAAACGGTATCGGAACGAAACATTTATGCGCTGTCCAAACTGTCAAACAGAGAATCCCGCCGGGGCGAAATTTTGCCTGGAATGCGGCAACCGTCTGATCGCCTGCCCCAATTGCGGTACGATCAACCTGCCCCAGGCCAAGTTTTGTATGGAGTGCGGCATTCCGCTTGCTACCAGGAACGAGGGACCCCGATCGCAGACGCAGCAACGCCCCCTCCAACTTTCACAACAAACACCGTTACCCCAGCCATCGCAGCCCATATTGTTGCCAGCCGGGGCGAGTAGCAATGGACGGACGCAGCCACTGCCGGAACTGCCACCACCGGAGGAGCGGCGCGTCGTCACGATCATGTTCGCCGATATCATCGGCTCGACGTCGCTGGCATCTGGTCTGGAACCCGAAGATATGCGCGCCATTTTGACGGGCTATTTCAACCTGATGACGGCGCAGATTCGCAAGCATGGCGGCACGCTTGAGAAATATATTGGTGATGCTGTGATGGCCGTTTTCGGGCTTCCCATCGCTCACGAAGACGACCCCGACCGGGCCATTCGCGCCGCGCTCGATATGCAGCAGGCGCTCGCCAACTTCAATAGCCAGCGCCAGGCTCTCGACCCGGACGCCATACGCCTGCAAATGCGCATCGGCATCGATACAGGCGAGGTTGCCACGCCCGGCAGCGGTCAGGAGCGACAGGATTTCCTGATTACCGGTGATGCTGTCAACGTCGCGGCCCGCTTGCAGCAGGTGGCGAATCCCGATACCATCCTGGTGGGCGAGCGCACCTACCTGGCCACTCGCGAGGTCTTCGATTTTCATGCCCTGGCCCCCTTGCAAGTGAAAGGCAAGACGCAGCCTATTCGCGCCTGGGCTGTGCAGGGGCTGCATACGCCCTCGCAGACCATCATGCAGCATCCTCGCGGCATCGCGGGATTAGAGGCCCGTCTCGTCGGACGCGAACTCGAACTGACGCTGATGCACACGACCTATGCGCGCGTCCTGGCCGAGCGCCACCCGCACCTGATTACGCTGATCGGCACGCCCGGCATCGGCAAATCACGCCTCATCCGTGAATTTATCGCCCGTGAGGAAGAGGTTGCGCGCTGCACTGTCTGCGAAGATCGACCCGCCATGCCAATGGTTCTGGAAGGGCGCTGCCCACCCTACGGCAGCGGCATCACGTACTGGCCGCTGATCGAGATTCTGCGCACCCTGCTGAAAGTGCCGGACAATGAAAACGACGAGGACCTGCGCGCTCGTTTCGTCGCTTTCGTGCGTGAGACGCTGGAAAAGGCGAAGCGCAGCGAAAATCCCCTGGAAATCGCCAACGATATCTCACGCAGCATCGGGCGGGGCTTAAGTGGTCATCCCATTACCAGCGAATTGGCTGCCGTGGACAGGCTCCAGCGCGACCGCCAGCGCGGCATCTATAAGGGCGCGGAACAGAGCGGGCCGCAGGTCGCTTTGCTGCGAGCGTGGCGCGTCCTGCTGGAAGCGCTGGCACAGCAACAGCCGCTCATCATCATTATTGATGATCTGCAATGGGCCGACGAAGCCCTGCTCGACCTGTTGGAGTATCTGGCGGATCGCGTTAGCGGTGTGCCGGTGCTCTTCCTCGCGCCCGCCCGCCCGGATTTTCTGGAGCGACGGCGCGACTGGGGCGGCGGCAGGCGCAACTTCACCACCATTGGACTGGAAGCCCTGTCCAGGGAAGAGACCGGTGAACTGGTCTCCGAACTGCTCAACACCAGCGAGTTGCCCGAGGCGCTCAGCTTCTCCATCCTCAGCCGCGCCGAAGGCAATCCCTTCTTTGTCGAAGAGATCGTGCGTATGCTCATCGATCAGGGGATATTGATCTACACCGACGGTTCCTGGCGCGTCAGCACAGAGAATGGCGTCCTGCTCAGCGAGCTGTCAACACCGGCCCCATTGCCGGACGATACGCTGATCGAACGTCACTATGTGCTGCCGCTGCCGCGCATCCCTGATACGATTCAGGGCGTGCTGGCCGCTCGCATCGACCTGCTCAATCAGGTTGAGAAGCGCGTCCTGCAACACGCGGCCATTATTGGCCGCACCTTCTGGCTTTCGGCACTGCTGGAACTGGCCTTCGATCTCGATGCCGACATCGTTCAGGGCGCGCTCAACTCACTGGTGCAGCATGATTTCATCGTTGAGACGGAGGAGCAGCAGCGCAGCCCGGTTGAGCACGATCGCATCTTCAGCTTCAAGCACGTGCTGATCCGCGATGTGGTGTATAACAATATTCCGCGAACGCGCCGCTCGCTGGAGCATGCGCAGGTGGCGCAGTGGCTGGAAGAACAGGCGGCAGGACAGCTCGATACATTCTCGGAATTGCTGGCCTATCACTACCAGCAGGCGCTCGTCACGTGGTCTGCCGCTCTGTTGCCAGGTGCGATTGGTACAACGGATGCCTTTGAACCAGCGAACCACGCGCCGCGCCTGTCGAGGGCCGAACTGCGCCGTCGTGCCATCACCTACCTGACAATGGCAGGCGATCAGGCGTTCCACAGCTACCATACTATCCGCGCCATTCAGGCCTATAACGCGGCCCTGGAACAACTGACGGACAGCGACGCCGATAAGATTACGCTGGCAAAGATGTACAGCAAGTTGGGTGATGCCTACATGCAGCGCGGCAGCGCCGACGAGTCCTGGCAGGCATACTGGCAGGCGCTGCGGCTGTTCAAGGAGGCTCCCCAGGCGGATAACACGCTGCTGCTGCATCTCTATGAGCGCATCGCGGAGCTTGGCGCTCGCTGGCTCGGCGCGTTTGACCGCATACCCGACATGCAAGAGGTACGCTCGTACATTGATGCCGGGCTGAAACTGTTAGAAGGTCAGCCGGAGAACAACGAGCGTGCAGCGTTTCTCACCTATCTGGCCTTCTGGTACATCCAGATGTACGGCTTTGACATGGCCGGGCGCAGCGAGTTTGCTGACCTTGCCCTGCAAAGCGCACTTGAGGCGCAGCGCATCGCCGAAGCGTCGAATGATACCTGTGTCCAGTGGCTCACACTGGATGCTCTGGGCTTCATCTACCTGGAACTGCACAAGTACCAGGATGCGCACCAGGTCGCCCATCGACGCCTGAAATTAGCCGATACGATCAAGAATCGTGAGGAAATCTCTGACCTCTACAGCACGCTGGGGTGCGTCCACGAGGCGGTGAGCGACTATCCTTCGGCAGTTATGTGGTTTGGCCGTGCCTGGTCGATCGGGCAGACAATGGAGAGTCCGGTGTTTCTGGTCTACGATATGATCGGGCGTATGCGCGCCTGGTACCAGTGGGATCGCTGGGACGAGGCGCGAGAGGTGGCCGAGAAAGTGCTCCAACTGGTGGAGCAGTACCAGCAGGATGAGAAACGACAACTCTGGGCGCTGGAAACCCTGGCTGTCATCGCCTATCGCACGGGCAGCCAGGAAGAGGGCGATACCTATGCGCGCCGCTTCAAGCGCCTGCTGGAGCAGCACAGTAAGCGCGAGGAGATTGAGGGCAGCACGACCGAGGGTACGATGAACACGAAAATGCACGCCATCTACCTGGCAAGCGAGGACTGGACACGCGCTATCGAAGCGTATAAGAAGAAGCTGCAACTCAGCGAGCCACTGCCCGCGCCCGAAGTCCTCGCTACCCTGGCCGAACTTGTCGTCATGACGGGCGAGAACGAGGCGGAGCAGGAAGACCTGTGCGAGCGAGCTATCGCCGTCGCTGCCGAAGCGGGTAGTCGCAAGACGCTGGCGATAGCCTGGCGTGCGCGTGGTCGTCTGAACATGGAGCAGCAGCAATGGGACGCGGCGGAACAAGACCTGCAGCGAGCGCTCAAGCGCTTCGAGGAACTGGACCTGCCCTGGGAGCAGGGGCAAACGCTTTACTGCCTCGGCCTGCTCTACTGCCGCCGTGCAGGCACCCTCCACCAGCCCGATTCTGCCGCGTTCAACACGGATACCAGCCGCGCCCACTATTACCTTGAGCGTGCGGCGGACTTCTTTGAGTCGCTGCACGCCGTCCACGACGCCGACCGCGCCCGTCTCGCACTGGCCCAGGGCCACCAGGCCCCCGTTTAACAAGCTTGCGGGGGATAGGCGTAGGGGCCGATTTTCTACACCCGAAGAGCCACTCAATATAGCTTTTTATGCGAGAGTTTGCTATACTACCCAGGATTGCAATCAGTCTTTCAGTCTTTTAGCCGCTCAGAACAGAGGTTGCTCAGAATAAACCATGATGAGATTCTCTTCAGACCTCAAGCCATTCGGCATGGTTCCCCGTGAGAAGCGGCGAACGGGTGCGCCATGGGCCTTTGATAACGTTGAGATCGTTGGCAGTCCACCGCGAGTTTTCCAACAGGGGGCGCTGCTCATCGCTGATGGCGTTGCCATTGTTTGTGTCTTGTTAATCATCTTCACGAAGCAGCCGCGTTCAGCCGTCTCCATCATCAGTACAGAAGCGCTTTTTCTGCTCAGTACGCTCTTGCTGGTTCATGCGCGAAGAGTCAACCGGTTCTCGCAGGCTCTGCTGGAATATGGCATGGTTTCCATCCTCAGCCTGCTGCTCAATCTCTTTTTCCCCGGCAACTGGGGCAACATCTGGCTGATCGGCGCGTGCGCCTTCGTCATTTACCGTTTCCCTTTTCGCTGGGTGTGGCCATTCCTGGTGGTGAATAGTGTGCTGCTGGCAGCGACCAACGACATGTTCCTGCTCTTCCGTCAGGGCGGTGGACTGGGTTTGCTGACGATGTTCCTGGCTCTGGCCGCTGTCTGCTGGACGGGCTATTCACGCCGCGTCCGCGACCTGCTGGTCATCGAGCTACAGAAGGTGCAGGAGCAGTTGCGGGCGGAGATGGCGCGTACGGAGAAACTGGCAACCACCCGCGAGCGTACCCGCATTGCACGCGATATCCACGACGTGCTCGCGCACACCCTGACCATTCTCTCCGTCCAGGTGCAGGCGGCGCGCCAACTGGTACGCCAGGACCCGGAACGCCTGTCCGCGAAGCTGGATGACATCGCGGCCCTGCTCAAAGAAAGTCTGGCCGAGAGCCGGCGCGTCGTTGGTTTGCTGCGCGAGCCAGCGCCCACTGTTTCAGAGCCGGATGACGCCGCGACGAAGCTGCGTGTGCTGATGGAACGTTTTGGCGAGCGTACCGGTATCCGCTGTGTGTTCGAGGAAAGCGGGAAAGCCGCTCCGCTCAGTGAAAAACAGCTTGAAACGCTGCAATATGCCCTTCAGGAGGCGCTGACCAACGCGCACCGGCACGGTTCGGCCCGGCACGTGGAGGTCGTATTACGCTGGCAGGAGGCGGCAGTGCGGCTTTCTGTACAAGACGATGGGTTGGGAGAGGCAGCTTCGCCAACCAGCAAAGGCAGTGGCTACGGCCTGCAGGGCATCCGCGAGCGAGCGGCAGCCGTTGATGGCACGGTAGAAGCGGCAGCGCAGGCGCAGGGCGGCTTCGTAGTCACGGTGCAATTGCCGCTTAGCGCACAACTATTGGCACAACTTCAGGGAGAAAAAAGGTGAACGAGCACAAGATTCGCGTCGCCCTCGTCGACGACCAGCGTCTGCTGCGTGAAGGGCTGCGTATCATCCTCGAAGCGGCCCCCGATATCGAGGTCGTTGGTGAAGCAGGCGATGGAGTGGAGGCCGTTCAACTGGCCGAGCAGGCACGGCCCGATGTGATGCTGATGGACATTCGTATGCCCCTGCGCGATGGCATCGCGGCGACCGAGGCTATCCGTAAAGCCTTCCCCACCGTGCGCGTTCTGCTCTTGACCACCTACGATACGCCCGAACAGGTCATTGATGGCCTGCGTGCTGGAGCCGCTGGCTA
>DASTKE010000360.1:0-4404 GCA_035716105.1 Ktedonobacteraceae bacterium
GACTGTGTTCTCTTCTGTTTTTATGAGCTACTTCCATCACCAGTTAGTGTTGTATTGGGATTCGCCAGGATGGATTGGTGGTGGCGATGCTGCTCCGTCAGTTCTTGTTGGAGCGATTGGAGATTGGCCAACAAGTTGAGAACAACTTCGACACCCTCTATGTTAAGGCCCAGGTCTTGTTGCAGGCGGCGAATGCGGCGCAAGATGGCTACGTCCTCGTCGCTGTAACGCACACCTTCGCCCACAATCTCAACGCCGTGAATGAGACCCTCGGCCTGCAATTCGCGAATGACGGCGACATCGAGGTGGCTGTACAGGGCCGTCTCCTGCTCGCTGTAATAGCTAGCGGGGCGGCTGCTCTGGATGATGATACGGGTATATGTTCCACGAGTTTCTGCCATGATTCGATTCCCTTCCCTCCTGCTATCAGACCGTCGTCGTCTGGCCGCTATAACCAATCGAGCGGGCAAATTCCTCGAAGAGGCGGCGCTGCTCATCGTTCAGATGCGCGGGCAGCACAACATTCACCGCCGCGTAAAGGTCGCCGCGCTGATCGGGATGTCCCAGTTGCGGCATCCCCTTGCCCCGCAGCCGGAACGCCTTGTCATTGGGAGTGCTGGCAGGGATGCGCAGCATGAGCCGTTTGCCATCGGGCGTGGAGACTGTTGCCTCACCACCGAGCATAGCAACCGCTAGCGGCACATCGACTTTTGTACGCAGGGTTGTCCCCTCGCGTGTGAAGCGCGGATCGGCGAGCATATGCACGACGAGGTAGAGATCACCACGACCGGCAGGGCCGCTGCCGCCCTGTCCAGCGATACGGATGCGCGAACCCTCCTGTACACCGGCGGGAATCTTCACCTCCAGGCGGCGTGTCTTGCCGTCGGGTTCCGTCAACTCGAAGGTGCGTGTCGCGCCCGTGTAGGCTTCGGGCAGCGTCACATCAACCTGCGACTCGACATCCTGGCCTCGTGTCGGCTGGGCATAGGTACCCGCACGACGCCCCGCGCCACCCATACCACCTACATTTCCGAAGCCACCCATACCACCGCCACCACCGCCAAAGTAGGTCTCGAAGAAGCTGGAGAACGGTGACTGACCGCCGAAGAGGTCTTCGAGGTCTTCCGGCGAGACCGTCTGGTACTGGTAGCCGCCCGCGCCAGGGGTATAGCCACCTCGCGCTCCTGCCCCGGCGCCAGCGGCGGCACCGGGCATACGTCCATACTTCTCGTAGTAATCGAGCATTTCGTTGTAGGTTTTGCGCTTCTCAGGATCGGACAGAACTTCATTCGCCTCATTGATCTCTTTGAATTTCTCTTCTGCCTGTTTGTTATTGGGATTCACGTCGGGGTGATATTTGCGCGCCAGCTTGCGAAATGTCGACTTGATGTCTTTTTCCGACGCATTTTTCTTCACGCCCAGAATCTTATAGTAATCTTTAAATTCATCTGCCATACAAGACCCCCTGGCTGGCCTGCTCAATCAATTTTCATCTATGCCAGCAAACAAATAGCTATTCCGTAGGTAATAGCGTGGCACCCCGCTGGGGTGCCACGTCTTTCCCTTGCTATAGTATATCAAATCAGCGGACGAAGTCGCAAAGCTAGACTTCGCGGAACTCGCCTTCGACGGTGCCGGACTCGTTGGTGGGCGTCTGGGTCGGGCCTTGACCGCCGGGGCCTGCCGTCGTACCCTGCTCGCCATAGGTGTCGCGACCGATCTGCTGCATGGCGCTTTCCAGATCGTTCATCGAACTGGTGACGCGGCTCATGTCGTTGACAGAAAGGGCGTCACGCACCTCTTTGATCCGGGATTCGACGTTCGAGCGCGTATCCGGCGAGACGCGATCACCCATGTCCTTGAGGGCGCGCTCAGCCTGATAGGCCAGGCTGTCAGCACGGTTGCGCGTCTCAATATCCTCGCGGTGCTGGCGGTCTTCCTCGGCGTGCTGCTGGGCCTCGCGCACCATGCGATCAATCTCATTCTGAGAGAGGCCGCTGGACGAGGTGATCGTCACCTTCTGCTCGCGCCCGGTCGCCTTATCAGCCGCCGTGACATTGAGGATACCGTTGGCGTCGATATCGAACGTCACTTCGATCTGTGGCACACCACGTGGGGCCGGGGCAATGCCTTCGAGGCGGAAGTGGCCGAGGCTCTTGTTGTCACGAGCCATTTCGCGCTCGCCTTGCAGCACGTGGATCTCCACCGCGTTCTGGCTGTCCTCAGCCGTGCTGAAGGTCTCGCTCTTGCGCGTCGGGATGGTCGTGTTGCGCTCGATCAGCCTTGTCATCACGCCGCCCAGCGTCTCAACACCGAGCGAGAGCGGAGTCACGTCGAGCAGGAGGACATTCTTGACCTCGCCCTGCAGGACACCGGCCTGAATAGCAGCTCCAACAGCTACCACTTCGTCAGGATTGACGCCCTTGTGTGGCTCTTTGCCGAAGATCTTGCGTACGAATTCGACCACCGCCGGCATACGGGTCTGACCACCAACCAGGATCACTTCCTGCACCTGGTTCGCGCTGATATCAGCATCGGCCAGCGCCTTCATGACTGGCTCGCGGGTGCTCTCGATCAGGTCGCCGACCAGTTGATCCAGCTTCGCCCGGTTCAATGTGATCACAAGGTGCTTAGGGCCATTGGCGTCGGCACTGATGAACGGCAGGTTGATCTCCGTCTGCTGCGCGGACGAGAGTTCAATCTTGGCGCGCTCCGCCGCCTCCTTCAAGCGCTGCAAAGCCATGCGATCCTTGCTCAGATCGATGCCCTCGTTTTTCTTGAATTCGGCAACCAGCCAATCGATGATGCGCTGGTCGAAGTCGTCACCACCCAGGTGGGTGTTGCCATTGGTCGACCGCACCTCGAAGATGCCTTCGCCCAGTTGCAGGATGGAGATATCGAAAGTGCCACCACCGAGGTCATAGACGGCCACCGTCTCTTCGCCCCTCTGCTTGTCCAGGCCATAGGCCAGGGCCGCGGCTGTCGGCTCGTTGATGATACGCAGAACTTCCAGACCGGCGATCTTCCCGGCGTCCTTCGTGGCGGAACGCTGCGTATCATTGAAGTAGGCCGGAACCGTAATCACAGCCTGTGTGACCTTCTCGCCCAGGCGGGCTTCCGCGTCGGCCTTCAGTTTCTGCAAGATCATGGCCGAGATTTCCGGCGGGCTATATTCGCGTCCACCCATCACCACGCGCACATCGCCATTGGGTGCTCGCGTGATTTTATAGGGCACCATCTTTATCGTGCGCTGCACCTCCGGGTCGTCGAACTTGCGACCCATCAGGCGCTTCACCGAATAAACGGTATTCTCAGGATTGGTCACTGCCTGCCGCTTGGCAACCTGACCAACCAGGCGCTCACCGCTTTTGGTAATCGCCACAATAGAAGGCGTCAGCGGAGACCCCTCGCTGTTATCCAGCACTGTTGGTTCGCCAGCCTCCATGACTGCTACAACAGAGTTTGTCGTTCCGAGATCGATACCGATCACTTTTGGCATTGATCTATTCCTCCTCTAGAAGGTGTATTCCCTTCACAACTACGAACTTTTAAAATGGTATTAACCTGCATTGCTATTTCTGGCCTGAGTAGGTGTAGCCTCGGTTGGAGCCGAAGCTCCCGATGCACCCGCTACAATGACCTGGGCAGGCCGGATGATGCGCTCACCCAGCGCGAAACCCGGACGTGTGATCGTCAAAACAGTACCTTCAGGGACACCAGGCTTCACCTCCGAGGCCATCGCCTCCATCCAGTGCGGATCAAACTGCTCGCCGGGCTTGCCAATTTCGCGCACGCCCAGGCGTTCCAGCGTGGCATCGATCCTGCGCGAGGCTAAGAGCACACCCTGCACCCAGGGATTATTGGAAAGTTCCTGGGGAACGACTGCCAGCGCCCGGTCCAGATCATCAATCACCGGCAAGATAGCTTGCAAGACGCTGATTTGCGCGCTGGCACGTCCCTCGTCCTGCTCCTGCGTGGCACGACGACGATAATTGATAAAGTCCGCCTGCGTCCGGCGCAGCAGGTCAAGATATTCCTCCGCCTTATTCTGCTCGTCCTGGAGCTTCTGCTGTAACTGACTCATCGATTCAGCGTGATTTTGATGTTCCTGCTCCCCCTCAGTTTGCTGCTGATCTTGCTGATCGCCATCCTGCTTGCTTCCCTTATTCTGCATAGACATTCCTTTCCCCTCTGTCCTCAACTTTTGCTACTGGATTGTGTACCACCCACTATATATACCGTTTTGCCCTCGGAAATAGATGCAACAACGGGTATCACTACCTTCCTTTGTGGTAGCTCTGACTCAACGTTTCCCATTGATATTGTATATTACCTAACAATTTTTATCAAGTGAAATAACACCAAACAATATATATTTAACCAGATTATGAGAAGTTTCTAACA
>DASTKE010000361.1:0-4882 GCA_035716105.1 Ktedonobacteraceae bacterium
CCAGGTCTACACCAACATGGGAGATAATTTCGCGAACGTGGTCAATGGACAGGGTACCCTTGGTACGGCCTTGAACACGTTACAGCAGCAGACCATGACCTTCATGAAATCGCAGGGTTTCAGTGTCACGACCTGACGGGCCAGGTGCTGCATGTGATGCTGTCATGGCTACCCTTCTGGATACCTGGCAGCCCAAACAGGTACCGATTATGAATCGTACAAAATAAACCGGATCTCTGTGGGGGCCGATTTATCGGCCTACGGCCACGGGCCGATCAATCGGCCCCCATAGACATGAAGTTAAGGGAGGAAATCTGGCAGGCCCCCCGCAAGGGGATGGCCCTACTAGACGCGCCACCGTGCGGCTCGTAGAGCCGCCTCGAGTAGAGTAGGGCCATCCCCTTGCGGGTGGCCGCCAGATTTCCTCCCTCCTTAACTTCATGTCTATGGGGTACGATCAATCGGCCTCTACGGTTCGTATGTTATGCCTTCCTGGGCGAATATCGCGTCCTCTCCGGTGGCCTCTGGCTCCTGTGTCTGCTGCTGGCGGTAGCCGAGCAGCGGGAGCAGCGGTGAGGCCATCATGGTGGTCAGCAGAGCCATAATCACGAGCATGGCGAAGAGGGTTGGGGAGAGAACACCGAGTTGCAGCCCGATGTTCAGCACAATCAACTCCACCAGGCCCCGCGTGTTCATCAGGACGCCGAGACTGAGCGCGTCCTTCCAGGACTCACCGAGCGAGCGTGCGGAGAGTGTGCCGCCCAGCAGCTTGCCGACGCAGGCGACGACGAGCACCAGCAGGCACACCAGCCATAACGCCGGGGTGCTGATCAGCCCGATCTGTGTGCGCAGGCCGCTGGCGACGAAGAACAGGGGCAGGAAGATCACGTTGTTAACGCGATCCAGGCTGCGCACCTGTTCGATGAAGGTGCGCCGGCGCGGCAGGATAATGCCCGTCAGGAAGGCACCAAAGACGGGGTGAATACCAATCGCGTTGGTCGTGTAGGCCGAGCACAGTAGCAGTATGAGGCTGAGTATCACCAGCACCTGTTTTGACTTGACCTTCCGGTCTATAAACAGCAGCAGTGGCCGTATGCCAAAGAGCAGCAGGGCGACAAAGAGACCTGTCAGCCCAATAGTGATTGCTGCCGGAGCAAGGCCCTGGGCGTGTACGACGGCGATCACCAGTGCCAGCAAGCACCATGCTATCACGTCGTTCACGGCGGCGCAGGTCAGGGCCAACATGCCAATCCTGGTTCCCAGCATCCGTTTCTCAGCCAGCAGGCGTGCCAGCACGGGAAAGGCAGTGATTGCCATCGACGTGCCAACGATGAGCAGGAATGAAGCGAGGTTGGCCTTCGGCCCGGCAAAACCGGGATAGGGGAAGAGGAAAAAGGCAAGCAGTCCACCCGAGACGAGTGGGAGGAGAATCCCGCTCAACGAGACCAGGATGGCGCTGCGGCTCTGACGCACCATCAAGTGCGTATCCAGGCGCGCACCCAGCGAGAACATGTAGAGCACCAGCCCGATATCCCCCAACGTTTGCAGGGTTGGCAGCGCACTGGCTGGAAACAATGCCCCTTCGACCCCTGGCAGCAACGCACCCAGGAGCGAAGGCCCCAGGGCAAGGCCCGCCAGGATTTCGCCAATCACCCATTGTTGTCCTACGCGCTGGCACAGGTAGCCGAAAAGCTGGACAACGATCAGGATGACGATGAGCTGGAGCAGTATTTGACCGGTAAGCATCGTTCCTCCCTATCTCATCTCTCTCCGTCCGGATTTCGTAGGGGCGCTGCTTTGTGCTCGCCCGCTCTCTGCCGACGGCGGGCGTCCGTCTCCGTCCCCCGGACGGCCTCAAGGCATCGCCCCTACGAAGTTCTGTGTTAGCAATCAGATCAGACTGCGTACTGTTTCACGCGCTCTAACCCCAGCTGAGGCGCGGTTTTGATGTACAGGCCGTCAATGGCTGTCTCCGGGGAGAGCGAGAAGCGCATGAACACCTTGTTGTAAAGCTGCGAACGTGCGCGTACTGCCTCGTCGGTTTGCTGAGACGAAGTCAATGCCCCGGCGTGTTTGTCCAGTCCCTTCTCGTTCTCGTCTGGCTCTGGCGTCTCGGACGTGACCTCTTCCGCGTCCAGCAGGTCTTCCATGCCTGTGACGACGTGCAGGAATGCCTCGCTCAGGTCGGGGCTGTTCGCGTAATCGTGATGGGAAAGCTGTTGCGCCTCCCAGAAGTAGGAGGCTTTGCCGTTGTACTGCTGGTACAAACCGGAAACGATCACTACCAGTCGCAGGTAGGAATGCCGGTAGCTCTGGGCGTAGAAAGTGCGCGCCTCCTCGGGCGTGACCTCGTTGCGCAGCACGCTGGAGAGGCTGGCGGCGGCGAGCATACCGCTAAAGGTTGCCAGGTGTACGCCGGTTGAAAGCAGTGGGTCGATGAAGCAGGCCGCGTCACCCGCGATGAAGTAGCCGGGACCCGAAAGGATATCAGACAGGTAGGAATAATCTTGCTCGGCGGAGACCTTCGTCACCAGCTCGCCCTCTTCGATCAGTTCCTGGATAAGCGGACAGTCGTTGATGGCGTTCATGTATATCTGTTCGAGCGTGATACCCTGCTGGCGCTGCTCCTTGAAATGCGTTTTGTGCGTTACCAACCCAATGCTCATGGTGCCGTTGTGTAGAGGAATGCCCCAGAGCCAGCCTTCCGGCACGGAGCCAACCGCGATGGCCCCTTCTGATGCTCTCTCCAACTGCTTCGCACCCTTCCAGTAGCCCCAGATTCCTACATTCTGGAAGGAAGTGTTATAGCGCCTGGTCTTGAAGTAATGGGTAGCCAGGATGCCAGCGCGCCCGGAGGCATCGATGAGAAAATCGAAGCTGATTTCCCCCGCCTCGCTCTCGCCGACCGCTCGCGACCAGGAGGCGCTGACCGGTCTTTCGCCATCAAACGCGATCTCTTTGATCTCCACGCCTTCAAACACCTTCACGCCCAGGCTCTTCGCGTGCTCCAGCAGCAACTGATCGAACTCCGAACGCACCACCTGGAAGGAATATGGGTGGCGCAGTTTGGTGAAATCGAGGTCCCATTCCTCCGTTCCCCAGGCGAAGTAGCCCCCGTGCTTCTTCTGAAAGCCGTGCGCCTCAACCTTCTCACGCGCTCCGAGCAGATCAAGAATTTCCAGGCACGAGGGGAGCAGCGACTCACCAATATGGTAGCGCGGGAACACATCGCGCTCTAAGAGCGTCACATCGAAGCCTTCGCGTGCAAGCAAGGCCGAGGCAGTGGAACCAGCCGGTCCACCACCGATCACCAGAATCTGGGTATGCGAGTGCATAGTTTCTCCTTCAAGCGAGCAAAACACAACTATTGAAACGAAATGAGGCAAGCCCTCCCTGCACAACAACGTACCAGGAAAGTATCCTCTCTCTAAGAAAGTATAACATGAGCATAGCTGAGATAGTATGAGCAAAAATATAGTTTTGTTGTGGTGGCTGTCACATTGTCACAGAATCCAGGGTTTATGAATTCAGGTGAAACATGAATCATCCCGAATGTCTGAGCGACCTGGAAAAGCTCTGTAGGCCACCCGCAAGGGGATGGCCCTACTAGAGGCTTCGCAATCCGCTCCGTCGTCTAGTAGGGCCATCCCCATGCGGGTGGCCTTCAGTTCACGCCTCTGGGGCCATCCCCTTGCGAGTGGCCTGCAGGAATCTCTTATTTGGGATGATTCACGTTTCTTCCATTTCCCGGCTGGTTAGAGAAGGTTTACACCTGAACAACCACTTCATAGACACCCTGGCCGGGGGATTTTGTGAGGTAGGGTGCGACTTTTGCGAGTTGTTCCTGGAGGTAGCCGCTGGTTTCGCTGGCTTTCAGGTCGACGGGCGTCTCCCAGAAGGTGATCGAGATGCCTTCGCCCGTTTCAACATTGTTCAGCAGCAGGAGACCTTTGAAGCCAACTTCCTGCTTGACTGCCGGAACCACTGAGTCGCGCACAACCTGCGTTAACGCTTCCGACTCTCCCGACTTGACCTGAGCTACCAGCACTCGCGCATACATAGCCATACCTTTCACCTTTCCGACATGCGATACCATGTCAACGTTCTCATCTGCAATCATCACTTCTCTATTACACGGGTCAAATGCAAAATCGTTCCATTCAGGCGCGAGGAGAGGATATCACTTTGAAATTTGCGCTCGCCCGGCTCATGAAATGACCGTCAAAATGTTAAGAAGTGCCGGAAAATCGAACAAAAGCGGCAGCACATGAAAAACCGGCTCAAGCGTGTCATTCTGAGCGCAGCGAAGAATCTCCAATCAGCTTGGTCGAGCGGTGGGTTGCCTGAGATTCTTCGCTGCGCTCAGAATGACATGCCAGAGGCTCTTTTTCATGGCAGGACATCCGTAATACGGGTGAAGGGAATCGGCGTTTTACTGCTAAAGAGCATTCGCGTTTAATAGAGATATATCGAGTTATGTGGTTATAGCGAGAACTTCTGGGAGTATTTCATCATGCAATTGCAACAACAGGACTGGACACCGCAGCAGCAGGCCATACACGAACTCCGCAACCGTTACCAGCGTGGCGAGTTATCCTTTGAGGATTACGAGAGCGCGTTCGACAAACTGCTCCAGGCGAAGACGATGGAGGAATGCTGGGCGGTATTGCAGCAGTTGCCCCCTTCGCCCGCCTACGCATTGCAGAATTTAGAGACTCCGTCTCAGCCGCCAGCCGTTCAGCTAGCCCCTACCCAGTGGATCGTGTCGCTGATTGGCGATTTAAAGCGTATCCGCCACCCCTGGAAGTTGGCACAGCAAACGACTGCCTTCATGGGCATAGGCGATATCGAGCTTGATCTCAGCCTGGCCGCGCTGCCCCAG
>DASTKE010000362.1:0-2943 GCA_035716105.1 Ktedonobacteraceae bacterium
CCGAGCGCCGTGGTGAAATCCTTGCCCTTTGCTGGCCCCAACATGCCCTGCATTTCATGCATCTGAATGTCGCGGGCGCTGAAATCGTTGAAGATGGTAACGCCGAACAGGTAATCCTGTGCCTGTTCCGGTGTGAGGTCTTTGCCTGCCCGTCCAATTACAAAGCCAAGCTCCAACTCGTAGTCCATTTTCTGCGTGTAATCGGGCCACAACACCTCCTGCCCCGAACCAATGAGGGTTAGAGGATTGCCTTTGTAATAGATGGGCATCTCATAATATTGTTCCGGTACGCGACCGAGCACTTTAGGGAAGGTGTTAAGCAGGTGCCGCTCGAAGGCGAGGCAGTCGCGCATCACGGGTGGGTCAAGCGGTGCAAGCCATTGCGCCTGTTCGATGGGCAGTGCGGCATTTTCACTCCCCCCGCCCTCGACGGAAGCCACTACCTGCGCTGCCGCCGCGAGAAAGGTTGGCCCTTCAGCAATGGCCGCGCTCATGCTGGCGGGGAAGAGTGCGGAAGCCAACCGGCGCGCCGCCTCTGGTGAAGCGCCTGTTCGCAGCAACCGTTCGTATTCAGCCGTCGCGAGATCAATCACACGCCCGGCTTCCGGCTGCGCCACTACCAATCGTGGAACCGCCCCATCGAGCGATTCACGCAAAATACGTCCAAGCTTCATAGCAATACCTCCTGGCGTGAACAAAAACAATATGTTTCCAGGACGATGAGAACCTGCAACTGGATCGGGTCAATTACCCTTTAACTATACCATATTCCCTCTCTATTTCCTTTAGAAAAAAGTGGGATTAAGCTGATTGACTCTGCGGTGATGTAGTATAATCTATAAGCCATTACGATGCAGTACGTCAATCCTTCCTGGAACCGAGGAACAGGAAGAGGAAGTGAGCGCAACCATGTTGAATTTTGATCGCCAGGGGTTGGTACCCGCCGTTATTCAGGACGATGCCAGCGGAGAAGTGTTGATGGTCGGCTTTATGAACGAAGAAGCGCTCCAACGAACCCGCGAGACGGGTTACACCCATTTCTTCAGCCGTTCGCGCAACACGCTCTGGCGCAAGGGAGAGCAATCTGGCAACGCGCAGGCGGTACGCGCTATCTATGTGAACTGTGAAGAGAATAGCCTGCTCATTCGTGTCTTGCAGCAGGGCGGCGCGGCCTGTCATACGGGTTATCGCAGTTGCTATTACCGTCAACTACAGCCGGACGATAGCTATGAAACGATTGCCGAGCGCGTTTTTGACCCGGATATCGTCTACGCCTCCGCTCCACAAAGTCCCATTCAGGGTTTTCTTATAGCCAGAGAATACAGTTCATACCTGGATACAGAAGAGTCGAAAAAGCTAGAGACCTATATGCGGCAATTATATGGAGCGTACATGTTCCTGCGCGACCACGACTTAAGCGAGGAGTCGAACACATCGCGCTTGCTGCAAGAGCACAGTCCCGTCTACCTGGCAGCCCGGCTGGCCGATGAATTGCAGGAGTTGGCCGATGTGCAGACCGGGGAGCATGTGCATAGCGGTCGGCAGTCAGATACTATTCTAGAAGGAAGCCAGGTAGGCTACTGGCTCATGCTGCTGGCGGCGACCTATCGCCTCTCCTATGAGGATGTGACGCCTCATATCTCGCTTTTGCGGGGCTACTATGAGCCGCACACGGGTGGAGAGAGTACAGCGATAGAACTGCGGCAGGAGTGCCTGAATTTCCTTTCCTCTGGTGAACCGGGGCAGGTCGCGCAAAGCGTTCACCTCGGTTTTGTCCTGATAGGCTGGTTCTGTGCCGAAGCTGGAGTCAGCCCCTTAGCACCCACCGAGTATGATCGCGAGCAGATGCGCCGCAAGGGACTGGTGCAATAGGCAGGGTGCCTTTGTCCATCTTGCCCCTTCTATTGCTCTAGCGTTTTCTGTGCTTCTTGCATCGATTCGTTGGATGTAAGCGGTAGTTCAATTTCAATGGTTGTTCCTTGCTCTTTCCCTGAGTGCAGTGTGAGATGACCGCCTGTGGCTTCTACACGTTCGAGCATTCCATGCAGTCCATAGTGACCATTGGAACCGTTATACACAACGCTCCCCTCTTTCTGAGGGTGGTACAATGCCGGGGGTAAGCCTATGCCATCATCATGGATATACAGAAGCAGTTTCTCATTCTGCCGACTGATATGCACTTGCACATGGCTTGCATGAGCATGTTTTTCGATGTTGGTAAATGCCTCCTGGCTCACTTTCCAGAGCGTTTCCTGGATAGCTTCGGGAAGAAGGTCGATATCTGCCTGTAAGGTGTAGGTGACATGGAGGCCGGTACGCTGGGCAAGTTCCCTGGCCGAGCGACTGAGCGCGTGACTGATCTGTTCATGCTCTAATACTGGAGAGCGTAAGTTGGCAATGGAAGCACGCAAAGCGGTCATGGTTTCGCGTGCGATCTGCCTGGTAGACTCTAACTCGCGATCGCAGCGTTCAGGATCACGTTCGCGCAGCCGCTGAGCCGCTTCGAGCTTGACGGAGATAAGAACCAGGGCATGGCCAATGGTATCGTGCATCTCGCGTGCGAGCCTGGTACGCTCACGCAGTACGGCAAGCTCCTGCTCCTGAGCTGCCGATTGCGCGAGCTGGCGCTGTGCCTCCTCTAGCTCGCTATTTCTTTGCGCCAGTTGTTCCATCAGTCTATTGCGTTCAAACCTTTCCCCCATCAGACGCTGGAACAGCATGGTGAAACCAGTGATGCTAAAGAGTGTTAGCACCTGACCGGCGATGGGCAGAAGCGTATCTCCGCTCGGTGGCCAGATCAGTAGACCCTGAAAAGCAAACATCGTGAGAGCCATGACGCTCACCGCGAGTACCGCTTGCCACCCCACAAACAGGGCAATGCCGACCGAAAACACGATATAGAAATCCCAGAGAAACGCTCTGTTGATGAGTGAAAGCAAAAGG
>DASTKE010000363.1:0-4006 GCA_035716105.1 Ktedonobacteraceae bacterium
TGTTGAGCTAGCAAACTGTGTAACCTCAGCCTTTCCTTAGAAAATGCTGAGTCTACATTAGAGGATGCTGAAAGTTTTTATTGTTGACTTGTACTGCTGTACTTTCCTTGTTATGCTTAACGTGTAAATAACATGAGCCACTGCTCAAGGGAGTAGTGGACACGGTTTAAGACACGGGGTGTTCTTCTGAGTTAACTCTCTATTTACTCAGGGGTTCGTTCTTACGAAGAAGTGAATGGAAATTCTCACAGGAGGAGAAAAAATGCAGGTACAAAAAGGTCGCGGTCGTGGTTTTGCATCAATGAGTCCAGAGAAGAAGCGTGAAATCGCCAGCAAAGGCGGGAAAGCCGCCCATGCTCTGGGGACAGCGCACAAGTGGACGAGCGAAGAGGCGCAGGCTGCCGGACGCAAGGGCGGTTCAATTAGCCGCCGTCGCCCAAAGAATGTTGCTCAGGCGTAGTTGAATCATTCAGTTTCAGAAGGCTGGCTTTGATAAGCCAGTCTTTTGTTTTTGTATCGACAAATGCGGATATTCGCTCGCTCGCTCGCCGCGCAGCGGCTCGTATGGTGTTTATGCAAAAGCACAGGCAACCGGCTTGCCTGTGCTTTTGCATGGAACTTGTGCTATGGAAGTGAGACGTAGAGTGTCGGGTTGACCCAACTGTTGTTGACCACGACCATGAAGTGCAGGTGTGGGCCGGTGGAAGCGCCCGTGCTGCCCTCGTAGCCGATGACCTGTCCCTTTGTCACATTCTGGCCAGTTTTGACGACGAAGCGTGCCATATGCCCGTACACTGTGGCAATATAGTGTCCGTGGTTGATCTTCACAGCCCAACCCAGGCCCGACCAGTCCCACCCTGTCCAGATCACCTGGCCGCTATCGGCTGCCATGATGGGTGTGCCATAGGCTGCCGCCAGATCGATGCCGGAATGTGGTTTCCAGCAGCCACACCATGTCTGGTACTCAGGATGGGCAAATGCCTGCGTAATCACCGCGCCAGCGATGGGTCGTTGCATCTGACCGCTGCCCATCACACCACTGGCAGTGACCGCCGTGGCGCAGGTTCCCCAGAGGTCGGTGCCGCCGCAGGAGCCTTCACCCGTCGCCAGAGCTGGCGTGGGCGTTGGAGGGTCAATTTGCTGCGAGGTCGCCAGGTTATGGCTGTATTGTCCACCCGTAATCCAGTTGGCGACGGACTGCCCGACGCTCTGCGAGTTCTGGCCGCTGCCGAGGGGAGATGTCAGCAGGGCCGCGAGGATAAGCATGATGAGAGCACCCAGCAGGACGCCAGGAAATATGATGCGGCGTCGTCGATGTGGCACCGTCAGTTGCAGTTCATCAGTACGCACCCTCCTCTTTTCAGCAGGAATCACCGTCGATAGCCTGGTGCTGGTACGTGACATACCCATATCCAGCGGCCTTGTTGTCGGACTCAGGGGAACTGGAGAAATTGTGGGAGTCACAGCAGTCGTGGGGGTCATGGGAACTGGAGCAGCCGTGGAAGGCACAGGAAAAGTGAACGTGGAATCCGAATCTGAAGGTGTATCCTGTACGCTGCTGTCCAATGGCTGCAATGGTCGCGTTACGAATTGGCCTCGTTGTGGTTCAGGAAACATATACATCCTCTGTACTACGCCTACAAATACAATAGCCAGGTTTTTCTACTTAAAGGCAACTGTACCCGAAAAGATCGCCGTCGGCTACCTTGTACGCTGGCCTATAGCGCAAAAAGGCTATTGTGCCTATGGCATCTTAACCAGCCAGCCAGTGCCTTCTGCTCTGGAATAGCGCCTTTTGCATGAATAAACCTGAGAGGCAGCAATCTTTAGCTGAGGCATAGGAGATTTGGGAAGGGATGTTCTCTTAAAGGACGTTGATCCTTAAAACCTTATGCTCATATGAATCGTGTTGAGGTGTAGGAATGGATATGGAGCATCGGCTCCATACTGTGATGATCGGAGAGACTACATATCAGGAAGTATGTTGTACCGATTACGAGAAAGGATGAAATTGTATGTTGAGTAGTATTCTTTGGGCCGTCGTCGTGGTTCTGGTGGTGTTGTGGTTGTTGGGTTTGCTGTTCCACGTGGCCGGTGGCCTCATCTGGTGGGTGCTGGTGATCGCGGCTATCGTGCTGCTGATTAACCTGTTTACAGGTCGCCGCACCGCGCTATAGGCTCAGAAGCTGGGACTCGTTCGTTTAACGAACGAGTCCTTTTTTTGTGCTATCCCTCTCCCGTTGAGTCTGGTATAATACCCCCCATGTGGCACAGATAAACTCGTGCATTGTTATTATTCAGGGGGGTGAAGTTATTTCAGGGAAACTACCAGCAATAGGGCGCGAACAGCGCACGGAAACAGAAGAGGCCAGTGTGGTTGGTCAGCCACCAGAAACACTGGTGGAGCTGGTTCCGAGCGTGTTAGATACGGAGCTTGAAGAGGGAACGACCTGGGGCATCGGCCCGTTTCGCATTGCGTTCAGCCTCAGGAGTTTTTTGCCCGGCCCGAACTCTTCACTGCGCCGCTTCAGTATCGCCGAAGCCGCTTTGCTGCTGATGATGGCATATATTGCCTCGCGTGGATTGGGCGTTGTGCGCCAGAGCATGTTTAATGCCTTTTTTGGAACAGGGCCGGAGGCGAATGCGTTCTATGCCGCCTCGCGCCTTCCCGATACCCTGTTCAATCTGATTGCCGGTGGCGCGCTGACACAGGCGTTTGTTCCTGTGTTTGTCTCATATGAGCAAGATTATGGCCAGCGAGAGGCGTGGCGGCTGGCAAGCCTGGTCTTCAATGTGATGCTAGTCGCGCTGACAGCAGTGGCTCTGGTTGCCGAATTTGTGACCCCAACCTTTGTCACACACCTGCTCGTGCCTGGCTACCCGCCTGCCGAGCAGGAACTGACCACCACGCTCACACGCATCATGCTGGTGCAGCCCTTGCTTCTAGGGCTTGGCACCATCGTGACCGCCATCCTCAGCAGCAAGCGGCAATTCCTGCTGCCCGCTGTCTCGATTGCTGTGTACAACTTTGGCATGATCGGCGGTTTGCTCGTTTCGCTGGCCTTTCCGCGAGTCGGTATCTATGGCCCAACCTATGGCACGCTTGCCGCCGCCGCCTGCCAGGTGCTGGTACAGGTACCGGCTCTCGTCAAGCAGGGCGTGCGCTACACGTGGCTCTGGAATTTGAAGCATCCAGGGCTGCGCCGGGTCATGCATTTGCTCATTCCCGGCACGCTCGGCGTCTGTATCTCCTCGATAGCGCTCATCATAGATACCGCGTTTATCTCCTATTTCCCCGATTCCGCCAGCCTCTCGGCCATCCATAACGCCAACATGCTGTTCGCTTTTCCGGTGGCCTTATTTGCCCAGGCGATAGGGCAGGCTGCCTTGCCGAAAATGTCAATGCAGGCGGCAAACGGCTCCTACACGCGCCTGCGCATGACGATTCTCAAGGTGACCGGGTCGGCCCTGATACTGTGCCTGCCAACTGCTGTGCTGCTCTGCCTGCTCGGCGGGCCAGTCATCCGCATCATTTTCCAGCATGGAGCCTTTGACGCGCATTCATCGGAACTGACCTTCTTAGCGTTGATCGGCTATGCCGTCGGTCTGCCTGGAACAACGATAGGTTGGTTGTTGATCAACGGCTTTTATTCGTTGAAAGACGCCTGGACGCCACTTTTGACGAATATACTGGCACTGGTTATCCATATTTTGCTGATCTTGCTCCTGCTGCACCTGATGACGGGCCTCTTGCTTGTGCTGGCTATCCCGCTAGGTGCTGCCATTGCCTCCATCGCAGAAGCTATCGTGCTGGCCGTCTTGCTGTTCCGCCGTTTGAAAAAACGAGCAGAAGGTGGTACAACTGGGCTACGTCCGTGAGGGGAATATCGTAGGGGCGATGCCTTGTGCTCGCCCGTGAGGGGAAAGTCGTAGGGGCGATGCCTTGTGCTCGCCCGTGTCCTCTGGAGGTTGTCCAGCACGGGCGAGCACAAGGCATCGCCCCTAC
>DASTKE010000364.1:0-6093 GCA_035716105.1 Ktedonobacteraceae bacterium
CCCACAAGGCCGCTCGGTATCCGGGCAGAGCGGACGGGCGAAGAACTGATCAGCTTCGAGAATCCGGCAGGGCAGACCAAATGGCATTTCAATCAGAATCTCGGTGGAAACAACCCCGGCTTCAACATCGTCGAGACAGGCGTCGCTGATGGAAGATTGTTCCTGCAAGCTGGTGGTAACGTCGGCATCGGCACAACGGCACCGAGTGCGAAGTTAAACATTGACCCGCAGGGACCAGGGGGAATCGTTATCGGCAATCCCAGTACGGGACAGGGAGGCTTCACCAGCTTGCTGATGGATATCAGCGCCGCCAGCGGGGGCAATGCTCGGATACAAGCGATCAAAGCGTCTGGTACTGCGTGGGGAGAGACGGACATCAATCCTGACGGCGGCAATGTGGGCGTCGGACTGAGAGGAGCGCGCACACAATTTCATGTCCTCGGACGCATCGCCACGGGCCTCGACTTCAACTCGGCTGGCTCCGTCACCTTCTTCCCGCCCGATGGTTTTGCGTGGTTCCACATCGACAACGGGCCTGCCGGTGGTCGGCCAATTGGGATGCTGCGCTTCTCACATGGGAATAGTCCCGGTGATCATATACTCATGACCATCGATCAGAGTGGCAACGTCATTATCCCCGGAACGCTTTCGGTGAATGGAGCGAAACACTTTGTACAGGAGCATCCCACCGACCCAACGCAGGAGATCGTGTACACCTCATTAGAAGGTGGCGAAGCAGGCACCTACACGCGGGGAACCTGGAAGCTGGAGGATGGCAAAGCGGTGATCGAATTGCCGGAGCACTTCAGCATGGTTACGAGCGAGGATGGTTTGACCGTCCAACTCACGCCTCGTGGTGAATGGCTCCAGTTGTATGTGGCGCAATTGACAACCGGGCAGCTCATTGTGCAGGAAGCGCAGGGGAAAAGTGGCCAGTTCGACTACCTGATTCAGGGCGTGCGCAAAGGCTACGAGCACCATGAAGTCATTCGGGAGAAGAGATAGCTGGTTCAAAAGCATACAACCATGAATCTATGCTTTCCCATAGAGATAGAAATCAGCGTCGGGGCCAAGCAGCATGGAGACTTCTTCGACAGGACGACTGTGCCAGCAGGCTCCGGTAAGAATCTTGCGGCTCGTGTTGCCCCGGTGGATGAGGCCAACATAGAAGCTGTGGTCGTTCAAAAAGGCGATGTTTCTGACCTGTCGGCTCCAGACAAAGCGCGTATCCTCGCCCACTGCTATCTCAGGAAAGGGATTGCGTTGCCACAGCGCTTTGCGATAGCAGAGCGTATTACCCAGGGGCAGGCGGCGCGCAACATGGGGATACTCGTAGAGCCAGGCCTGGTGGTTGTCGCTATCATAATACAGCTGGCGATATGTGCCGCAGAGTTCCGCACGCTGCCTTTCCAGCAGTTCAACTTGAACCCGCAGGCGCTGAGGCGCGATCCAATCGTCATCATCCCAGTGAGCGATAATTGACCCGTGCGCGAGGCGACAGGCAAGATTGCGTTTCGCGCCCAGGATCATCCGTGCCTCAAGATGAGTGTAATGGATGCGCGGATCAGCCGGAATCAGCTCATCGATAGCCTGTGGGCTATCATCCAGAATAATCAACTCGCGATTGGGGTAGTCCTGGCGCAAAAAATAGCGGATGGATTGCTCCACGTAGCGCTGGCGATTGTACGTTGGCATGATGCAGCTTACCAGAGGGAACGTATCAGGCGTCGGGTGGGGACAAGCCACCGCCCCTACATCCTGCACAAAATTGGTATCCACAGCCGCAACTGGCGTGACTTCATTTCCCGCGCTTATAAGTATGCCGTCTTGATGCTGGCTTTGATCGCCTGTAACTACTTCAGGCCCTGATGTCGTAGGGGTCACTTCGTAAGGCGGGACGCCTTGAGGCCGTCCGGGGGACGGAGACGGACGCCCGTGAGAACCCGGCATCCTGGACGGCGGGCGAGCACAAGGCGTCGCCCCTACAACATCCCCCTCAAGGACATAGATGCATCAGCAACGGTCTCTTGACAGAAGATTCTTATTGAGTTACAATAATAACTGACCGGTCGGTTATTTATCAAAAGAAGGATGGAAAAATTGCTGACTCCTTCGCGACAACAGAGCAGAAAGGAAACGACAATGCGTGTGTTGATCTCTGGTGGTGGCATTGCCGGGCTGACGCTGGCTTACTGGCTGCATACATATGGAATCACGCCGGTCGTGATCGAGCAAGCGGCAAGTATTCGCCGTGATGGCTATGGGCTGGACTTTTACGGCACAGGTTACGATGTGGCCGAGCGCATGGGCTTGCTTGAACGGTTAGGAGAACGGCAGCTTCCTTTTGAAGACGTCTCGTATGTTAGTAGCTCTGGCAAAACCATCGCTCATGTAAGCGCTACCCTCATGCAAAAAATCATGCGGCAGAGGTATATGGCGCTCATGCGCTGGACACTGCAAGAAGAGCTGTATGGGGCGCTGGCAAATGCTGTCGAGGTGCGTTACAGTACTACCCTGGCGGCTGTCCAGGCAGAACCGGACAGGGTTGCCGTAACCTTCAACGATGGGAGAACCGATACCTTTGATCTGCTCATCGGGACAGATGGCGTGCATTCAAACACGCGACGCCTGGTTTTTGGAGAAGACGCGCTGTTTGAACGCTATCTCGGCTATTACTTTGCCAGCTACCAGATTCCTGACCGTTATGGGATTGGGTACGCATGGAAGAACTATAGTGAGCCAAACCGCATGGCAGCAGCGTATTGCAGCAACCGTGAGGGCAGCATTGCGACCTTCTTCATGTACAAAGCGGCAAACGAGGGATACATTCCACACGAGCAGCGGCTTCCACGTTTACGCAGAGCATTCGCGGGCATGGGCTGGATTACGCAGCAATTGTTGGATAATGCGCCCGAACCAGATACCATCTTTCTCGATACCATGACGCAAATTCAGATGCCCACCTGGTATAAAGGGCGCGTGGCGCTGGTGGGAGATGCCTGCGGGTGTCCCACTTCGCTGTCCGGTCAGGGTGCGTCTATGGCGATGGGAGGAGCGTACATGCTGGCAAAGGCACTGCACACCTTGCCCGATCATACCTCAGCCTTTCGCCAGTATGAGCAACTCGTGCGTCCATATGTAGAACAGCGACAAAAGAACGCACGCACACTCACCAAAAGCTTTCTTCCAGAGAGTTCGCTGAGATTGATCATCCAACATATGATGATAAAACTCCTGCTGCGCGACATTTTTAGCGGGTTCCTCCGGCAGCAGTTTGGCGCGGAGAGCCTCTTAGCATCCCAGAGCACTCACCAGAGCGATGAACCTCTTTTAGAGTGATTCAATGCATCACTGCTCCCAGAGCTACCAGCACGCCGCCGATGATGCTCCACAGGGCGATGAACACCAGCCAGAGGCCACTGTGACGCCTGCGTGCGTTGGTGCTGCTGACCGTCTTGAACCAGCGAGCGGTGACGGGCCGACTGAGTCGCCAGGCAATCAGGGGGGAGATGACGAACAGAATGAAGGCTGGCACGATGGACAGGTAGTCGCCTGTACGCACGGTCTGTACTACGTTGATCGCCAGCGTAATGCCACCCAGGAAGCCAAGCGCGTTGAAGACGATCTGGATGCGACGCGCCCAGTTCCGGCCACTGCGGACAGCTTCGCCCAAAAGGGCAAAACAGATGGCAATGGGCCAGAGCAGCAAAATGGCTACCAGCATCGCGGTGCCAGAACTGAGGTGAAATTGTTTCATGCTGGCAAGCATTTGCGAAAAGGATGGAAAAAGCGGTAAGAGGAAGAGTTCAACGGCCAGCCCCCAGTCGAAGGCGACAGCCATGCCGATACCCTGTGGCTTCGCGTCTTGCGAAGCCACAGGCTCGGCAGGTGAAACGGGCAACGTTTCTTTCATCAATGTCCCCATGTGTGTTTACAGCATATACGTTTTCAGGTTACACCTACACCGTAAGCACACATGAAGTTCCTTTCGTACCAGTCCAGCCTATTGCTCTTTCACAAGCTCCTTGACGGCCTGGACAATATGATCTGAACTGATGCCAGCCGCTTCAAGCTGCTGGTCGGGCGTGGCGGAGCCGGGCATATCCTCGACGGCCAGCTTCACGACGCGAGGCAGTGGCGCGTTGCGCTGGGCGAAAGCATCCAGCACGGCGGCACCAAGTCCGCCCTCCGGCCAGTGATCTTCCACGGTGACAATCGCGCCCGTCTCCTGCGCCGCAGTGAACAGCGTCTCCTCGTCAATCGGCTTGACGGAGTAGGCATCGATGACGCGAATGGCGATGCCTTCGCCCTTGAGCACGTCGTAGGCTTTCAAGGCTTCATGGACGGTGATGCCCATGCCAACGACCGTCACCTTGTCCTTATCGGACTGGCGCAGCACCTTGCTGCCACCAATGGTGAACTGCTCGTCGGGGCCGTAAAGCACAGGTGTCTTCTCACGGGTCGTGCGCAAGTACATGATACCGCCGTGCTGCGACATCAGATTCACGAGTTGCGCGGTCTGATTGGCGTCGCACGGGCTGAGGACGGTGCTGCCGTAGACAGCGCGCATCTCCGCGATATCTTCCAGGGCCATCTGCGAGGGACCGTCTTCGCCAATCGAGACACCAGCATGGGAGCCAACCAGGCGAATATTGGCGCGGGAAATGGCAGCCATACGAATGAAGTCATAGGCGCGGCTGAAGAACGCGCCGAAGGTCGAAGCAAACGGCACTTTGTGGCGCACGCTGAAGCCAATCGCTGCCGCTATCAACTGCTCCTCGGCGATGAACATCTCAAAGAAACGAGCCGGGTCGGCCTTCGCGAACTCATCGGCGTAGGTGGAGTTACTGACCTCGCCATCCATCGCGACAACATTGGGATTGGCGGCACCAACGGCCACCAGCGCGTCACCGTAGGCTTTGCGCGTCGCGACCTGATCGGATGTTGAGTACCGCGGCAATTCCAGCGGCTTCGCCTGCGGCTCTGGCGCGGGCTGTAGGTTTTCGGGCTTCTGTACGGGGAAGGTCTTGCTGCGCACGCCGCCGAGTTCTTTGTACGCCTCCTCCGCCTGCTGCTGGTTGAGCGCCTTGCCATGCCAGCCATTCTTATTTTCCAGGAACGAGACGCCCTTGCCCTTGATGGTCTTCGCAACGATCAGCGTTGGCTTATCGGTCGACTGCTCGGCCTGCGCGTAGGCTTTGTTGATCTCGTCATAGTTGTGGCCATCAATGGCAATGGCGTTCCAGCCAAAGGCTTCGGCACGCGCCATGTAAGCCGCGGAGTTCCAGCCCAGATCGGTCTCGCCGCGCTGCCCAAGCCGGTTCATATCCAGAATGCCAATCAGGTTATTGAGCTTGTAATGAGATGCGTGGTCGAACGCCTCCCAGACGGAGCCTTCGGCCATCTCGCTATCGCCGAGCAAAACCCAGATATGATAGGGCAACTTATCCAGGTACTTGCCGCACAGTCCAATGCCGACGCCAATCGGCAAGCCCTGCCCCAGCGAGCCAGTTGCTACGTCCACCCACGGAATGATCGGTGTTGGATGCCCTTCCAGGCGACTGCCCTGCTTGCGCAGCGTCAAAAGCTCCTCGTCGCTCACGGCACCCGCCGCCTTGTACATGGAATACAGGAGCGGCGATGCATGGCCCTTCGAGAAAATGAGATGGTCGTTATTCGGCGTCTGCGGATTATCGAAATCGTACCGCAGGTAGCTCGTCATGAGCACGGCCATAAGGTCGGCTGCCGACATGGAAGAGGTTGGGTGTCCCGATCCGGCAGCAGTCGTGCTACGAATGCTATCAACGCGCAACTGCTGGGCAAGCTCTGTCCACTGCTGCACCTGTGTATTGGTCTGTGTTGTTGTCAACTGTTCACCTCTCACAAACGTTATTCATGCTGTTCTTAAAAATCGCCAGATACCCCTTCATTGTAAGACGTGGGGCCGCAATGCGCAAGCTGATGTTTCTGCATCCATCTATACGGTAACACGTTTTTACGCGCCAATATAACGCATAGCAGCAAGCACGCGGCTAAAATTATCTTACAGTGAACGTCAAGAGTGTTATTTTCATGGTAATATATCTCTGGCGA
>DASTKE010000365.1:0-15679 GCA_035716105.1 Ktedonobacteraceae bacterium
AGCATATGTTAGCCCACGTCAGGAGACGTAAACAACACATACTCACCGGGCTACCGGAACAGTCACGTATGCCCTTTTTCAGGCGTAGCAGTCGATACAGTCGACTTATTTTGTGGGATTCGCGGAAGAATCCACGTATCCGATGTTAGGAGGTTTCGTATGGCTCCCAACACACTCTCTTCGGCGAGGCCGAGGAGGATCAAAGCCCTTGCGCTCCTGTCTGTCCTGCTGGCCTTGCTCGTGCTTGTGCTCGCTGCTTGTGGTGGCGGCAACGGCACCACCCAGAGTAATACCGGTCAGAAGCACGTGCTCACCATTGGTTCTCAGGTTGGCGCGGACTTCACGCAGGCGTTCAGTCCGTACAACACCAGTCCCGACGCCGGTATTCAGGGCATGGTCTACGAGACCCTGTATTTCTTCGACAGGGCCAACGGCACAACCACTCCCTGGCTGGCAACTAGCTACCAGTGGAGCAGCGATTACAAGCAATTGACCTTTACCACCCGTCAGGGCGTCAAATGGTCAGATGGCAAGCCGTTCAGCGCGAATGATGTCGCCTTTACGTTCAACATGCTCAAGCAGTATCCAGCGGCTGACATCAATGGGCTGTGGAACTACTTCAGCAGCGTCACTGCTTCGGATGCCAACACCGTCGTAATCACGCTTCAGAAGCCCTATCCGCCTATCCTGTGGTACATCGCTGGTCAGACGTACATCGTACCCCAGCACATCTTTGCCAGCGCGGGTGATCCCACCAAGTTCGTTGACGATCCCCCTATCGGCACCGGCCCGTTCACACTGAAGAAGTTCTCGCCCTCCTTGCTCACCTACGCCCGCAATCCGGGCTACTGGCAGGCCGATAAAGTGAAGGTCGATGAGCTGCAATATCCGGCGGTGAAGGACAACAACACGCTGCAATTGAAGCTCATGGCCGGTCAGATCGACTGGGGCAGCTTCTTCGCCCCCGACCTGAACAGCACCTTCGTCGCCAAAGACCCGGCTCACAACCACTACTGGATGGCTCCAACCGACATGTTCACGCTCTATGTGAACCTGACGAAGGCTCCATTCAACCAGGTGGCCGTGCGCCAGGCCATCAGCGCCGCGCTTGACCGCCAGCAGATGGCAACCCAGGCGGAGAGCGGCTACGTGGCACCCGCCAGCACCACCGGCTTGATCCTGCCCAACCAGCAAAACTACCTTGACCCGACCTACGCCAACACGCCCAAGTCGCCGGACACCGCCAAAGCCATCTCGCTGCTGCAAAGCGCCGGTTTCACGAAAGGCTCTGATGGCATCTTCGTCGACAAGAGCGGCAAGAAGCTCTCCTTCGGCCTGGATGTCGTTTCCGGCTGGACGGACTGGGAGACCATGACCCAGATCATCAAGCAGAACCTGGCGAGCATTGGCATTCAGGTGAATATCAACGACATTTCGTTCGATGCTTACGCCGCGGCCCGCTCCGGTGGCACCTTCGATATGCTGATTGGTGGTCTCTTCGGTGGCCCATCGCCATTCTACCTGTACAACACGCATCTGAACAGCGCGAACCTCTCGCCCACAGGCTACAACTGGGGCAAGTGGAAGGATGCGACGACGGACCAGCTCTTGCAGCAGTACGCCACTACGACCGATACGACCGTGCAGATGCAAGCCATTCACGGCATTGAGAAGATCTATGCCACCGAACTGCCGAACATCCCGCTGGTCAACGCGGCCTCCTGGTACGAGTACAGCACGAAGAACTTCACCGGCTGGCCCGAACAGAGCAACCCGTATGCCGTTGGTGCCGCGTACTCCGCGCCCGACAACGTAGTGATTATCACCCATCTCGTACCCGCTTCGTAGGACGTTCTAACAAGGGAGCAATCCGGATCGGATTGCTCCAGGCCACCCGCAAGGGGTGGCCCTACTATACTCGCTTACGGAGGCGCACCGGGGCATAGTAGGGCCACCCTTGCGGGTGGCCTGGAACTCAGAATATGTACCTCTTGCGAGTTCTCTACCATACTGGTATCCTATGTACAACTGCTGAGCGTTTGAGCGCCAAAGGGAGTTGACGAATGCGTCATATACTGCGCCGCATTATTTTCTACCTGGTCGCCCTGTGGGCTTCCGTCACGCTGAACTTTTTCATTCCCCGGCTCGCGCCAGGAGATCCGGCGCAGGCGCTGCTGGGCCGCTTCGAGCGACAGGGGCCGATCTCGCCTGCCGCGTTGAAGGCGCTGCAAGCGGCATTCGGCATCGATACGCACGATCCCCTGTGGGATCAATATTTCAAATACCTGCAAAACCTGCTGACAGGCAATCTAGGGCTTTCATTTACCTACTATCCCACGACGGTCTTCGATGTTATCGCGCAAGATATCGTGTGGTCGCTCGTGCTTGGCGGCGTGACCGTCGCCATTAGCTTCACGCTCGGCTGCCTGATCGGCATCTTCTCGGCCTGGCGGCGCGGCTCCGTCTTCGATGCCACGCTCGCGCCCGTCATGACCTTTCTTTCAGCCATACCGTACTTCTGGCTCGCGCTGATTATCCTCTACATCTTCGGCTTCAAGCTTGGCTGGTTCCCGTTTTCTGACGGCTACGATACCACGCTCGACATCGCCTGGACACCCGATTTCATCCTGAGCGCCCTCTTTCATGCCATTTTGCCCGCGTTGACCATCATCATCTCAGCCATCTCAGGCTGGCTGCTGGTGATGCGCAATTCGATGATTACCACGCTCTCCGAAGATTACGTCTTGATGGCGCAGGCGAAGGGACTCTCCTCGCGGCGCGTCATGTTCGCCTACGCCGCACGCAACGCCATCCTACCCAATGTGACCGGCTTCGCGCTCGCCCTGGGCTTTATCGTCAGCGGCCAGTTGCTCACCGAGATCGTCTTCTCGTATCCCGGCATCGGCTTCTCGCTGTTGCAGGCGGTGCAGGGGCAGGACTACCCACTGCTCCAGGGCATTTTCCTGGTCATCGCGGCGGCTGTGTTAGGGGCAAACTTCCTGGCCGATATGTTATATGTCGCACTCGATCCCCGTGTGCGCCTGGATAGGAGCGCAGAGGCATGAAAGAAACGCCTTTCTCCCAATCATCCCCGTCCTCATCGCTGGACGAGCAGCATCCATCTGGTACATTGCCACCGGCAACAACACTCAATGGCAATACTGGTGCAGCAACCTATGTCTCTCCCACGGTTTTGCCTGTGAGCGCTCCCGTCTACCTGCGTTTCTTCACCGGCATGCGCAGCGTCTGGGAAAGATTGACCGCCAACAAGAAGATTTCCGCCGGTACAGGCATAGTAGGCTTCTTCGTGCTGGTTGCCATCTTCGGGCCAATGCTTATTCGCCAGGACCCCAACACGCTGTCGCAACTCTCGAATGCGCATCCCTCGGCGGCGCACTTGCTTGGCACAACCACGCTCGGCCAGGACATCTTCGGCCAGATTATCGTCGGGACGCGCACCTCCATGTTCTGGGGCATTCTAACCGGCTTGCTGGTGACGATGCTCTCGGTGATCGTCGGGCTGATTGGTGGCTACTCCGGCGGCTTCGTGGATGAAATACTCTCGCTGCTAACCAACGTCTTTCTAGTGCTGCCCGCGTTGCCTCTAGCCATCGTGCTCGCCTCGTACTTCCCGCGAGGGCCGCTGACCATCGCAATGGTGATCGTCTTCACCAGTTGGGCATGGGGCGCTCGCGTATTGCGCTCGCAGACGCTTTCCATGCGCAGTCGTGAGTTCGTGACGGCGGCACGCGCCGGGGGCGAGAGTCGCTGGCACATCATCTTCGCCGAGATTCTCCCCAACGAGATTTCGATTGTGGCCGCGAATTTTGTCAGCACCACGCTGTATGTGATTTTGGCCGAGGCATCACTGGAATTCCTGGGATTGGGTGACGCAAGTACCGTCAGTTGGGGTACAATGTTTTACTGGGCCGAGAAATCTGATGCATTGTTCCTGGGGCTGTGGTGGTGGTTCGTTCCACCCGGTCTCTGCATCGCCCTCCTGGGCGCGGGCCTGGCCTTCATCAACTTCGGCATTGATGAGATCGCTGACCCACGCCTGCGCAGCGAACCACAACAGAAACGTCGTAAAATGCAGAAAGCGGTGTCAGCCTGATGACAACAACGGTAGCAACCAACAAGCTTCTCGAGGTCAAAAACCTCGGCGTCGACTACAGCGCGGCTAACGGTACGGTTCACGCTGTGATCGATGTGAGTTTTACGCTGGAACGCGGCAAGGTACTGGGCCTGGCGGGGGAGAGTGGCAGCGGCAAATCGACGCTGGCCTATGCTATTACTCGCCTCCTGCGCCCGCCAGCGCTGATTACTGGCGGCAAAGTAATCTACTACCCTGAACCGATTGAAAAGAGCAACGGTGCGAAACACGCGAAAAACAACGCCTGGGAGTTAGATGCGCCCACCGATATTTTGCAGTGCTCACCACAGCAATTGCGCGCTTTCCGCTGGGACACAATGGCGATAGTCTTCCAGAGCGCGATGAATGCGCTAAATCCGGTAATGAACATCGGCGCTCAGATCATGGATGTCCTGCAAACACACAGGCCAGAGATGGGGCCGGACGCACGCAGAATACGCGCCATCGAACTGCTCAAACTCGTTGGTATCGCGCCCGACCGCCTGCGCAGCTATCCCCACGAACTGAGCGGTGGCATGCGCCAGCGTGCGGTGATCGCCATTGCCCTCGCCCTCAACCCCGAAATCATCATCATGGACGAGCCAACCACCGCGCTTGACGTGGTGGTGCAGCGCGAAATCCTGACCGAGATCATGCAGTTGAGTAAAGAGTTTGGCTTCTCCGTGATCTTTATCACCCATGATCTCTCGCTCCTGCTGGAGCTTGCCGACAACGTCGCCATTATGTACGCCGGTCGCATCGTCGAGTATGCATCGCAGGATGATCTCTATAGCCACCCGCGTCATCCCTACAGCTACGGGCTGCTCAACTCCTTCCCAACATTATACGGGCCGCGCCTGAAGATGGCAGGCATTCCCGGTACGCCACCGGACCTGCGCGCCATCCCATCCGGCTGCGCCTTCCATCCACGCTGCCCCCTGGCCTTCGAGCCATGCAACCGCGTTCTGCCCATCTTGCAGCCCCTGAACATGGCGGATTCGGAGCAGTCGAGCTTAGTAGCGTGCCATCTCTACGATGCTCGCTTCCGCGAAGAGCCACCCGGCACGGAGGAGATTGGGACGCACTATGCCGCGCTGGCAGAAAGGAGTGAGAGGTCATGAGCGTACACAGCGAGTCAATGTCAGCCCTTGAGACCCAGAACCAGGGTGAGCCAATTCTGGAAGCTATTCACTTGCACAAGGAATTTCCCCTGCGACAGGTGAACCTGTTTGGCCCGAAGCGCGCCGTCCATGCCGTCGAAGATGCCTCGTTCGCACTGCATCCCGGTCGCGCTACCGCCCTGGTGGGCGAGAGTGGCAGTGGCAAGACGACCATCGCTCGTATGCTGGCCCGCCTCTACAATCCCACCTCCGGCACGATCCGCTTCCGGGGCGAAGCCGTTAGCTTGACCGGCGGAAAAGCCTTGCACGAGTATCGCCGCCACGTGCAGATCGTTTTCCAGGACCCGTTCTCCTCGCTCAATCCGGTACATACTGTACGCTATCATCTGAGCCGCCCGCTGCGCATCTTCGGATTTGCACACACGCGGGAGCAGGAGACGGAGCAAATCCTCTCCCTGCTCAACCGCGTCAGCCTGACGCCTGCCGAGCAGTTCATTGAGAAGTACCCGCACCAGTTGAGTGGCGGACAACGCCAGCGCGTCGCCATCGCCCGCGCCCTGGCCGCGCAGCCCGAGGTGATCTTAGCCGACGAGCCGGTCTCCATGCTGGATGTCTCCATTCGCCTGGATATGCTCAACCTGCTGCTGCGCCTGAAAGATGAGGAGCGGCTCGCCTTCCTCTTCATCACACATGACATCGCCAGCGCCCGCTACTTCGCGGAAGAGACGCTGACCATGTACGCGGGGCAGATGGTCGAGGGCGGGCCAAGCGAGGAGATCATCCAGGCACCAAAACATCCCTACACACAGATGCTGCTCTCTGCCGCGCCCGATCCCAATCGCATGAAAACGCGCAAAAACCTGCCCGTGCTGACAGCGCGTGGCGACATTCCCAGCCTGATTACGCCACCCACCGGCTGTCGCTTTCATCCCCGCTGCCCGCACGCCATGCCCGTCTGCAAGCAGCGCTTCCCCGACCGTACCGACCTCGGCAACGGCCACTGGACGCACTGTTTCCTCTACGGTGATAGCGGAAAAACAGTCTCATAAGCGAGAAAAAACAAACCAGGCACATGGCCGCGACTCGCGGCCATGCCCCTGTTGTGTTTTTTAGCTATGAAACGGCTGGAACTTCGTTCTCGCTTTCGGTCGTTTTCCCGGCCTCGTTGGAGGTGTACTGGGAGCGCTGCACCAGCGGGATATCTTTCAGGAAGAAGGTCGCCACGAGGGCGGCGACGCTGAAGAGCAGTACCGCTATGAAGCTGTGCTGGATGGCTACGGCCAGCGAGAGCCGCAGCGCCTCGAACACCTGGTTGAGCAGGTGCTGCACTTGCAGCATCGCCTGAGCAGCCACCTGAGCGGCAATCTGATCGTGCTGCGGGCCAGCGGGAATGTGCGCGGTCGCGTTTGCCGCCGCGTAATGCTGCGCGGTCTGCACCACCGTCTCCCGGTATTGCGTATTGATCAGCACCTGCGGGTTGGTCGCGAACTGCACCCCCTGCGGCGTGAGTTGCTTCACCGTAGAGGCCGCAAGCCGGGTGGCGATGTCGCTGGAGATGGTGGTGTTCACGATAGTACCGACGATGGCAACGCCGAGCACCGAGCCAAGCTGCCCCAGGTAGCGAATCGCCGCCGTTCCCATGCCCAGGCTTGTGCGTGGCAGCGCGTTCTGCGCCGTCAGCGTGGTGATGGAGAAGAAGGTACCCAGACCCACACCGGCAATCACCATGAACAGAATGGCTGTAGGAATACTCGTCGTGACCGTCAGGCGGGTCAGCAAAAACACACCGATGGTCATAATGACCGCACCCACAATGGCGACGATCTGGTAGCGTTTGAGCGTGGCGATCGCGGCTCCAGCGAGCGAAGCGCCGATGACAGTACTCACCGAGAGCGGTGTGGTGACTAAGCCAGAATTCGAGGCCGATTCGCCAAGCACGCCCTGGAGAAAGAGCGGCAGGTAGATCACCAGCCCGACCAGCACCATCAACTGCAAGAGCGAGAGGCTGGCGGAAGCCGCGAAGACGCGATTGCGGAAGAGGCTGAGCGGCAAAACAGGTTCGGCGGCGAAACGCTCGGCGACGAAGAACAGGATGAAGAGCGCACCAGCCCCAACCAGCATCCCGATCACCTGCGGCGAATTCCAGGCATAGGTCGAGTCACCGCCCCATGTCAGACCCAATAGCAAGCAGATGGTAGCGGCAGCGGCCAGAATAGCCCCGGCGAAGTCGATGCGGCGAATGGCAGCCCAGCCGCTAAAACGACTGCTGCGTATAGAAATGTTGGAGGGCAGGTAAACCAACAGCGCAATCAGCGCGATGATACCCACCGGCAGATTGATGTAGAACACCCAGCGCCAGCGTGTGCTATCCGCGACAAGACTGCCCAGCAAGGGACCGTGATCGGTCAGCCAGCCGCCGAGGCTGGGGCCGACGACGCTTGAGAAGCCATAGACGACGCCGAAGATGCCCTGCCATTTGGCGCGTTCCGCCGGTGGGAAGATGTCGCCCACGACGGTAAACACCAGCGCGATGCCGATGCCCGCGCCAAAGCCCTGCAAGGCGCGAAAGGCAATCAGTTCATCCATGGTCTGTGACGCGCCCGATAGGATCGAGCCAAGCAGGAAAATCGCGGCCCCCACGATCAGGAACCACTTGCGTCCAAACTGGTCGGAAAGCTTGCCCACTGTAGGAACCATCGTCGTCGAGGCCAGGGTATAGGCTATCACTACCCAGGTATAGCGGTCAAAGCCCTGTAACGAGGCGACGATGCGCGGCAGCGCCGTGCCGACAATGGTTTGATCCAGCGCTTCCAACAAGAGGGTGAGCATCAAGGCAATCAGCACGCTGGCGAGCGCGAAACCACGCAAGCGGTGCTCGTTGTCCAGCGCAGCGGGCTGCGCTGTCGAAGAAGTATGCTCTTTGGTCTCCATATGTGAATCTCCCATTCATTTTTTTTCTATCCGAAACAACAATTCCCTTCCCACATTCTCATCCCTATACCCCGCTGTGTTTCTCCACTTCACCGGGTATCTCTGCCTGACCCGTCTTCTGAGCAAGAGCAAGCTCGTCCTCGCGCAAGCTCCTGGCCCAGTCCAGTTCGGCCTGCCACACCTCGATGGAATGCTGCATCACCTTCACAGTATACGCCAGGCTGCTGGCATCCATGTGGGGAAAGCCGTGAGCAATTTCTGGCGATTCTCGCGCCATCTCCTCCACCAGTGCCGTCTTGCGTATCAGGTCTTCCACCTCGTTTTGCTCGAAGAACACGTGCGCCTGGCAATAGTTGATGTAATGATCGATCAGGCGCAGGCGGTCAGCAGGAGCAATAAACCCGAAGGCCGTGACCTTATACGCGAAAAGCTTCTGATATTCGCCCGGATTTGAGCCGGTATCGCTCATCAGAATCTGGAAGCGCAAACGTCCAGCCACCGTGAGCTTATAGATGCGCAACTGGCGATCACGCTGTCCTCCGCTTACGCCCTGAGCTTCGTGGCTTGTATCAACGGCGATCAGGCCGTTCTGTTCCAGTTTCGCCAGCAAGGGATAGAGCCGCCCATAGCTGATACGCGCATACGGCCCGATGATATCATTAATGATCTTGGCTATCAGATAGCCATGTGCCGGACCATGCATCAACTGCCCCAGAACAATAAATTCATACATCTCCATTTACCCCGGACACGAAACGATATCTTCCACTCGTGAGGAATATATCAGAGTGATATATCACATGTATATATCACTCTGGTAGGAGTATAACGTGGGAAGAAGGTGATTGTCAAGAGGTTTTGGCAATAATTTTCATAATTATGAATACTTTCATCAATCTCATGGTAATATTAGTCGGAGAAGAGAGAAACGTCAATCGTAATGAGGAAATATTTCCTATGAGAGGGTAATATTTTCAGAGAGCATGACAAATGGATATAAGACTTCGCATTATTTTGTAAAATGTTCATAATCGCCACTATTATTGCTGCCCACAACTATTTTCTGCATTCCAAATATCCGGGTCTACGCCCTTGGGGGGATTGTCGTAGGGGCGATGCCTTGAGGCCGTCCGGGGGACGGAGACGGACGCCCGTGAGAGCCGACCTCCAGAGGACGCGGGCGAGCACAAGGCATCGCCCCTACGACATCCGGTTTCCTCTCGAAGGACGGAGAACCAAGATCATCACAAACGATTGTATATTATCTCAAAGTAAGTTATAATTATGTTAGTACCACTTGTTTTATTTAAATCACTAAGGGGATATATATGGAACGTCTTTTGACGACAGAAGAGGTTGCGGAAGTCCTGCGGATTGAGCCGGTGACTGTAAGACGGTTAATCATGCGCGGGGAGTTGACCGCGTATCGTATTGCTGGCGAATATCGCTTCGCTCCGGCAGACCTGGAAAAGTTCATCGAGGGTCAGAGGGTCGTAGTGAACGTAGCATCGAAGAATCAGTTTGGTGATAGGTTTACTGACAGGGCGCGCGAAGTCCTCTCACTTTCGCTGGAGGAAGTCCAGCGCTATAACCATCCAGCGGTTGGGCCAGAACATCTGTTGCTGGCAATCCAGAGAGAGGGCGATGGTATCGCGGCGAAAGTGCTGCATCTATTGCAGGTACAGCCGGATGAGGTACAAATACAGATCGAGGCGCAACACCCGGCGGAAGACCAGCCGAAAGGTAAGGGTCAGCCTGGCATGACCTTGCAGGGCAAAGAAAGCATAGAACTGGCAGTCCAGGAGGCGCGTGCTCTCGACCACCACTATATCGGAACAGAACACCTCCTGCTCGGTCTGCTGCGCCAGGATGACAGTCTTGCGACCCAGATATTGCTCAAGTCAGGCGTCACGCTTGAAAAGGCGCGCGAGCTTGTCAAACAGCTACTCAGCACACAGCAAACAACGAATGAGCCTGAGCCGGAACAGCACGGGGAGTCATAACCCGTTTCATCCTCTGGATACTATACGGCAACATCGTCCCTGGTCAGCGCTAATTTAGAAGCCGCTGTGGAGACGGTGATTACCTGGATATGCTGCTGTTCTATAGCCTCACGGCTCTCGTCCGAAATGCCATTATCGGTAATCAGTGTATCGAGCACTTCGAGGGTGGCGAAACGCGCCAGGTAGGCTCTGCCGACCTTGCTACTATCCATACACAAAATAATCTGGCCAGAACTTCTTAGAAGCGCCTGCTTGACTTCTGCATCGAGCAGGTTATCGCACGAGAGACCCTGGGGAAGCAGCAATCCGCTGGCGCTTAAGAACAGTTTGTTGATGTACAACGTCTGTAAGGCGGCAATCGCTTGCGGGCCACAAAAACAGTTTGCCCCGTGCTGTAACACTCCCCCAAGCACAATCAATGAATGCAGCTTATTCTGTGCGACCACAGCAGCGGCGGCCATAGAATGCGTAACGACCGTGAGCGGGATGTTGGGCAAGTTTCGCACTATCTCAAGGGTTGTACTGCCACTGTCAATACCTATGACATCCCCTTCTTTGATAAAAAGTTCTGTGGCCAGTTTCCCGATAGCCTGTTTTTCAGCCAGGTGTTCATGCGTGCGCACATCAAAGTCGGGTTCGTCCCCTTTTGCTGCAATCCAGCGCGCTCCCCCATATGTTACCTCTACAATCTGCTTCTCATGCAGCATATGCAAATCACGCCGAATGGTCATCGAAGATACGTTTAGCAACTGGCTCATCTCCACAACTGAGCAGTAGCCACGCTCCTTGAGCAATCCTATCAGTTGGGTGTGCCGGTCATTTGCGTTCTGATGGCTTTTCTTCATCATCAAAGGGTCCTCTCCACGAAAGTAGTTAGGCCGCGATCTGCGTAATGGTATTTTGTAACAGAATAGTATCATATTTTTGCCCAAAAGAGCAAGTGCATAACAAAATCTCTTGAAATCGAACATTTTTTATGTTAAACTTGTTTCTACTGAAACATTTGATGTTCATCTTCACACATTCAGAACAATTCATCGGAGTATCTCCTTCGATGAAGAACCTATCTATTTCGGAGTATTCCAAACAGAAAGGAGCTGGTTTCTTGAGAGAAGTTCGTTGCTGACACCTTCTCTCGCCTTCATGTAGTGCTTTCGCGACCTTTGGACGTTCTCTTTTTACTGCATTGGCACATCCGACAAGGAGAAATTTGCAATGAAGAGTGCCGCACGGGTAATCGCCATCATGACAAGCATTGCTTTGCTTCTAGCAATGCTGACGGCTTGCACACCATCAAGCCAATCCTCGTCATCTTCCACCACAACGTTGACTGTCGCTACCGTCAATAACTCCCAGATGGTGCAGATGGAGCAATTGACGCAGCAAGTCTTTGAAAAAGAGCATCCCAACATTAAGGTCAACTTCGTGACGCTGCCTGAAAATGATCTGCGCACGAAAGTGACCCAGGATGTTGCGACCAACGCGGGGAAATTTGATATTGCCACCATTGGCAGTTACGATACCCCCATCTGGGCGCACAACGGCTGGATTCAGGACCTCTCCCCGTACTTTGCCAAGATGTCGGCCAGCGAGCAGAGCAGCTACAATTACAACGACCTTCTCAAGCCGGTCATGTCGACGCTCTCCTATCAGGGACATCCATACGCGGTCCCGTTCTATGGTGAGAGCAGTTTCATAATGTACAACAAGCAAATTTTCGCGCAACATCACCTGACCATGCCATTGCATCCGACATGGGATCAGATCGCCCAGTTCGCGCAACAACTCAACGACCCTGCCACTGGTGTGACCGGCATTCTGCTGCGCGGTCAGTCTGGTTGGGGCATGAACATGGCTCCGCTTGACACGGTGATCAACACCTTTGGTGGTCGCTGGTTCGACTCGAACTGGCAGCCACAACTCAACACCCCCGCTGTACAAAAAGCGGTAACATTCTACGCCAACCTCCTACAAAAGTATGGCGAGCCAGGAGCCTCAACCGCTGGCTGGCAGGAGTGTCTGAACCTGATCACGCAAGGCAAAGGCGCAATGTTCTATGACGCCACCTCGTTTGGCGGTGTGCTGGAAACGCCTTCGACCTCCAAAATCGCCGGGAATGTTGGGTATGCCTATGCTCCAACAGAAGTGACCGTCAATGGCAGCCACTGGCTGTGGGCGTGGTCACTTGGAATGGTCAACTCCAGCCACAACAAGGATGCTGCCTTCCAATTCCTCACCTGGGCCACCAGCTCGCAGTACCTGACCCTGGCGGGCAAAACCTTTGGCTGGGCCAATGTGCCACCGGGTACACGTGCTTCGATTTACCAGAACCCTGACTATCAAAAGGCTGCTCCTTTCGCTCAAATTACGCTTGACTCCATCAATACCGCGACTCCTGATCAGCCGACGCTCGATCCTGTTCCCTATCACGGTGTTCAATACGTGGGTATTCCACAGTTTGAATCCGTTGGACAATCGATCAGTGAGCTTATGTCGGCGGTAATCGCTGGAAAAATGACGGTCACGCAGGCGCTTCAGCAGTCCGATCAACTCCTGGCTTCTCAGGTGAATAAGAGCAACGCTTCCGGGTACTAGCAGCTGTCTCTGTAGTAAAGAACGAGGGAGGGTTCAGGCTCTCCATTCTCCGAGGGGAAACGGGATGCTGTAGGGGCGACGCTTTATGCTCGCTCTAGTGAACGCGGGCTGCCTTCATCGTCCCCCGGACGCGGCTGGCATAAAGCGTCGCCCCCACAGCGTCCCCTGGAGGACGCAGACATTAGCGAAAAAAGAAAGGTTGCGTTATGAGTCAGACCAATCAGGCAGTTGAGATACCCTTGCTTCCTGACATGCAAAAGCGCGCAGTGCCTTCGGTGGCCTACGGCGAGGGAAGAACGTGGTTGCATCTGCCTTCGCTCGGCTTTATGATTGTGCTCACACAGATTCCGTTTCTCCTCGCAGTGTGGTTTAGCCTGCACTCCTGGAATCTGCTGGTGCCATCCGAGGGTTTTCCATTTGTTGGCATCTCGAACTACATCACGGAGTTCGTAGGTGATCCAAACTTCTGGCCCATTATGGGCAATACGTTACAGCTAGTGGTTGGGTCGATCGTCCTGGCCCTTGTCGCTGGGACGATACTGGCACTGCTGTTAAACCGTCCGATCTGGGGCAGAAGCGTCTTGCGCGGCATAGCCACCGTTCCATTTCTGGTGACGCCATCAGTGATGGCGCTGATATGGAAAAACCTCTTCCTTAGCCCAACTTCAGGGATAGTGAACTGGCTGCTCCACTTTATTGGCATCCCTGCTGTCGCCTGGTTTTCCACTTTTCCGCTTCAGAGCATCATCTTCATCGTCGCCTGGGAATGGACCCCCTTCGTGATGCTTGTCATTCTCGCGGGTCTCCAGTCCGTTCCAGGCGAAGTGATAGAGGCTGCGAAGGTGGATGGCGCGAACACCTTCACAACTTTCTGGCGTGTTGTCTTCCCCTTACTGCGAAAACCATACGAGATAGCCGTTCTCTTTGGAACTATTTTTATCTTTCAGACGTTCGGCGAAATTTACGTAACCACTGCCGGGGGGCCAGGAGTAGCCACCAACACGCTCCCTTACTACACCTACCGCACGGCGTTGAACTCGTTTCAGATCGGCCAGGCGGCGGCACTTGGCGTTATAGGAGTCGTCGTAGCAATTCTTGCTGCCAGAGGTATGTTACGGCTCATGACTGAGCGAACAGTAGCAGAAAGGGATTAACTCATGGGTATGGAAGCTGCACGCAGGCGATCCAACATGATATGGACAGTCGTGACCTATATCCTGGTTTTTTTACTGGTCTTTCCCGTCCTCTGGATGGTCATTACCGGATTTAAGACAGAAATCGCGGCGATTTCCATTCCGCCCACGCTGTTCTTCCAGCCGACACTCGATCAATTTCAGATCGCGTTTGCCGGGGGTTTCAGTGCGTACTTCTTCAATAGCGTGGTAGCATCTCTGGTTTCAACGGCCATTGCGATGGTTCTGGGCATTCCCGCCGCCTATGCGATGGTCTTCCAGATGCGCCAGAAGTCATCCAACGACATGCTGTTCTTTGTGCTCTCCACGCGCTTCATGCCGTTTGCGGCTATCCTTGTTCCTCTCTACGTGATCATGACACGCCTCAACCTGCTGGACAGCCTCTTCGCGTTAATCATCGTCTATACGGCGATGAACCTGCCACTGGTTATCTGGATGGCGCGTTCGTATTTCATGGACCTGCCAAAGGAGGTGTTGGAGGGAGCCTGGCTTGATGGTTGTTCGACCTTGCAGACCATCGTGAGGATCGTCGTGCCGATGGCAGCTCCTGGCTTAGCCGCGGCGGCACTGCTGTCCATCATTTTTGCCTGGAATGATTTCTTCTTCGCCGTCACGCTGACCTATACCAACTCCCCTACCTTGCCCATCATGGTCGCGGCTTTTACAAGCAACGAAGGTCTCTTCCTGGCAAAGGTGTCTGCGCTGGCAACTTTGATAGTTCTTGTACCTGTCGCGATAGGCATCTATGCCCAGAAGCACCTGGTTCAAGGACTGACCGGTGGCGCGCTGAAATAATGCAGAGCAAGCCCTCCAGGCCACGAAGCAGGACCCAACCAATATCAAATCGATTGTTCTCCCCTGAGAATGAGGAAAGGAAGAATCTCCTATGCGTGCTGTGATCATCGATGCTCCTGCCAGCTTTCGAGTGGACAGCGTACCAGACCCGACTCCGCGTTCGGATGAGTTGCTCATTCGCGTGGAAGCATGCGGCATCTGTGGCACCGACTTGCATATTATTGACGGCGACTCACCGTTGGCCCGTTACCCGATTATCCCCGGTCACGAGTTTGCCGGTGAGGTTGTAGCATTGGGATGCGACCTTGCTCAAAACAACGGAAATGGAGAGGCAAACATCACAGTTGGGAGCAGAGTCGCCGTTGATCCAAATCTCTACTGCGGTCATTGCGATTTTTGTCGTACGGGTCATGAGAACCTGTGCCTCTACTACAGTGCGCTCGGCGTCACAATGAACGGTGCCATTGCCCAATACGTAGTGGTACCCATGAAGGCAGCCTATCTGTTGCCAGACACCATTTCATGGCGCGAAGCCGCCTTGATTGAGCCAGCTTCTTGCGCAGTACACGCCATGCACAGCCTTAATCCGAGGTCTGGTGATACCTTTCTCATTGTGGGCGCGGGAACTATGGGGTTGCTGCTCTTGCAACTCGCCCGCTACGGCGGCGCGTCACGTGTGGTGATGGTCGATGTGAACTCACAGCGCCTGGCGCGTGCGGAACAGCTTGGAGCCACGCGCACATACCACGATATTCAGCGGGCGTTAGCAGATGAGCCGCCTGGGTTCAATTGTGTCATTGACGCGACAGGAGTGCCAGCAGTCATTGAGAATGCGTTTATGGCGGTCAAACGAGGCGGAAAGTTTATGATCTTTGGGGTTGCATCGCACGAAGCGCGCATCTCGCTTTC
>DASTKE010000366.1:0-2984 GCA_035716105.1 Ktedonobacteraceae bacterium
ACTCAGGGGCTTGAACGCCGAAAAAGTGTTCAAAGAGCGGTGCGCACTCGTTGGCAGTAGCTTGAACACGGTAGGCCGGTACACGCCCTAAGCGGTGTGTATTTTCTCGAATCGAGAAGAGATATCCCAGACGCAGGAGAAGCTGATGAATCTGGACAGTGAGTGTTCGATTCGATAATACGATGCCGAGTTTGTTGTCGGATACATACCCATCGGCGCTAAACAACCCGCGTAACAATGCAAGCGTGAGTTCGGAGGGCATGTGCATCAGTTGGTCGGGAATCTGTTTGCCATAGCTGTAGCAGCCGAGGAATGCTTTGAAGAATTCCCCAATGGGCATAGAATTCACCCACAGATCATACCAGCGCTCTGTGCTGCTCAACTTGATGGATGGCTCGATACCAAACTTCGCTTCGATAATGCGAGCGACCTCCCTGGCCTCTTTTTGCTCATCCAGAGCAAAAACGATTTTGATGCCTGATGGGATATCGGTCCCTGTACGATGGGTCACGCAGCCATCACCAAGCCAGCGTCCCAACAGGTAGCAAAGTTCTTCGTCGAGTATGAGACTATCTTGAATCTTGTAGTGCGTACCCCAATCCGATACATACCCGTGATCACCACGTGTCGTGGCTTTAAAGAGCTTGCCGTCCTTCGTTTCATACTGTGGAATGTAATCCCGAAGGGAGATGATATCAGGAGCCGATTCCTCTCCATTATGTGCAACGGCGACATAATCACCGGGTTTGATTTCTCTGGCGGGAATCCAGTCTGGTTCGTGTTCCAGGCGCAGGCCATCACGCGACCTGTGTTTGTTCACCCATTCTGAGCGGACAACGTAGACTTTGTGATCGCCTGTCAGGCGCAGGTCGTCGTAACCGATTTTTTTGGGTCGGATGATGTAGAGCGTCTCCTCGGTCTCGCGCTCGAACTTGTGTAGGACTGGCCGGAGGCGGTTGCGGTGCGTCACCACCATGTCGCCAATCTTGATCTCGGAGATTGGTCGATAGCCTTCTGCTGTCAGCACTTCCTGGTCGGGCGGCATACAGTTGTAAAATGTTACCTGGTGGCCTGAGCCGGCTCCGGCGAGAATGCGACCGCCGGGGACGAACTGGAAATCGCTCAGCGCCTCGTAGAAACGCTTCTCCCAGTAAGCGCGCTGCTCTTCTGTCGGTTCCACTTCGGCGATGCCTCGCGCCACTCGCGCCCAGAGCTGCTCAGGGTAAAACTCCAATGGCTGCCCGGAGGCATCCTTGAGCGAGTATCTATCCATGAAGACTTTCTGGCGAATGCCTTCTAATTTTGTCTGTTTCTGGGAATCCGTGGTTGTGCTGGTCTGGGGGGGAGTATGCTTCTTTTGCTCCACCATCCTCTTGTGCTCCTTTATTCAACTTCCTTACACGACAATGAAATAGAACCTTTTTGCGCGCTTCAGGTCCACGAGTGAGGTAGGGTGTCCATCCATGTTTGACCTACCACACACCAGTATACATACAAAAAACGCGATTTGCAAGGGTTTTGACACAACATCTTGTTTTTCTAATGTTCGTCAACACAACATATTGATTGTTCCGAATTGTGATATGATATGATGATGTAGGGGTAGGGTTTATCCTTACCCACTTACACGCGCCCTGTAACTGCTACGGGATTGCGGGTACACAACAACTTTTGCGGAGGACACATGCGAGCCGAGATTCTTTCGTGTGGCACTGAATTGCTATTGGGCCACATTACCGATACCAATGCCACCTACCTTGCCCAGAGCCTTTCCCCATTAGGTATCGATCTCTATTTTGTCAGCGAGGTGGGCGATAACCAGGGGCGTATCGTGGAGACGCTCAAACACGCCTGGGAGCGCTCCGACCTGATTATCATGACGGGTGGTCTGGGGCCGACAGAGGACGACCTGACTCGTGAATCGATCAGCGCCCTGCTGGGCGAGACGATGCAGGTAGACCCCGTATTGGAAGTGGAACTGCGAACAATGTTCTCGAATCGCAATGCCCAGATGCCTGAAAGCAACATCAAGCAGGCCACGCTGATCCCTTCCGCGCAGGCGCTACCCAATCCTCGCGGCACCGCGCCCGGCTGGTGGGTGGAGAAGGATCACCACATCATTGTAGCGATGCCCGGTGTGCCGCGGGAGATGTATCGCATGTGGGAGGAGGAGGTCATCCCGCACCTGCGACCCTATACCGGAGGGGTGATCTTCACCCGTATCTTGCGCGTCTCTGGCCTCGGCGAATCCGCCGTCGAGGAACGCCTGCAATCGCTGCTGCACAGCACCAACCCGACCATTGCCACCTATGCCAAACAAGACGCGATTGATGTGCGCATCACAGCCAAGTCTGAAACGAAGGAGGAGGCCGAGCGCCAGGTCGAGGAGATGGAGGCGCGAGCGCGCCAGATACTCGGCCATCATATCTTTGGCACCGGCAAAGACACCCTGGCAAGCGTCGTCGGCAAACACCTGCAGGAGCGCCAGCAATGGGTAGCCGTGATGGAGTCGCTGACCGGTGGCCTGTTGTCAAGCACTCTGACCGATATGCCGGGAAGCTCCAGATACTTTATCGGTGGCGTGGTGTCATACAGCCCCGATCTAAAGGCGCAGATGGGTGTACCGCGAGAGACAATGGCGCAGTATGGCGTCGTGAGCGAAGAGACGGCGCGAGCGATGGCCCACGCGGTACGCTTGCGACTCGGCGCGGACTTCGGCATCGGCATCACAGGCGTGGCTGGCCCTGATACCGAAGAGGGCAAGCCCGTTGGCACCGTCTATATCGCCGTCGAAGGGCCGGAAGGTGTTGTCACCGGAATGGGACCCGGCTGGCGAGGCAGCCGCGAAGACCACAAACGCATGGCCGCCAACGCCGCCCTGAACCTGTTCAGACTGCATCTTGAGGGCGTCAAAAAAGGCCAATAATTGGTAATGTATCGTTGGCGAAGGGTCGGGGGTGGCAAAGTGCGTGTCACGCGCTTTG
>DASTKE010000367.1:0-2397 GCA_035716105.1 Ktedonobacteraceae bacterium
AGGCAAAGCAAAAGCAGTGGCGGGAGCCGTGACGCTCGAAGCAAAATGCAGCGTCGCCAACGCCGCCAGCACAATGATGGCCGCGACCGCCAACCGACTGAGCACGCGGAAGACGCGCCCCTGTCCGCGGCGCTGCGGGCGCACAGGTCGATCAACTGGAAGACTGCGCACCAGGGCCGGTTGTTCTGGCGCAGGCTCCGGCAGGAGAGTAACCAGCTTGACCTTCTCGCCGGTCTCAGTTCCACCAGCACCACGGGCGGCAATCGCGGCCATCACGGCCTGATCTACACGAGTTGACGGAGCGGTCTCGGTTGCTCCCAGACCGGAAACGAGGGCGGTGGAGGCGTTCACCAGTTGTTGCTCTTGCGCGCAGCGAGCACAGATGCGGATATGCTCGGCCAGCCGGTACTGCTGCTCCGGGGTAAGGGAGAGATCAGGCAGCACAGCCAGATAGAGCGCGACGATTTCACAGACATGCGAACCATATTCGCCGACCGGGGGCAGCGGCGGCAGCATATTTCCATCATTGGGGAATGTCGCCTGGCTTCTATCATTTGCTGTCATTGTTCGTTCCCCTGTTTTCCGGCACCCTCTTTGCTGATCCGCAGGTATTGCTCCGCGAACATGCGTTTGGCACGCGAAATGCGCGTCGCCGCCGCGTTGGGCGAAATGCCAGTGATGACCGCCACTTCCTGATACGGAATCCCCTGGGCGGTATTGAGGACAAGCGCAACAGCATATTCTTCAGGCATACTAGCCAGCGTGAGACGAATATGATCGCGCTCGGCAATCTCTGGAATGCCGCCACTATCGGTCAGCAACGCAGAGCTGTCTTCTCCCATCACGCCTTCGAGCGGGCCATCGGCATCGCTGCGGCGCGAGAGAGGCCACCAGGAAATGCGCTTGCGGCGGCGCATCAGATCGACACACAGATTGGTGGCGATGCGATAGAGCCAGGCCGAGAGGTTATCGCGCTCGTAGAGGCCATCCCAGGCCAGGCAAGCACGCACAAAGACCTCCTGCGTCACATCGTCAGCATCATCCATGTTGCCAAGCAAGCGATAAATATAGGAATGAATTGGCCGCCGGAAGCGTTCATAGAGCAGGCTCAAGGCGTCGGCAGCGAGTCTGCTGTCAACGTTCTGCTGCGCTGGCAAGCGATGGTCAGTACCATCGTGCAGAGGTGGCTGACTATCCGCTCCTCGGTTGGCTGCACCTATCCCCTGAAAATGAGAACTCCTCGATTTTTCGGCTGTCATGCTGGCATATGCCCTTCGTGCGGCGACGAGCGCCGTTCCTGCGATGGAGACCACCCTGCAGGCAGGAAACCAATCAAATGCTGTGTTTCCCGTTTTTTCTACCCTTGCTGCTAGTATACCAGCAATAGAGAGAGAAGAGAACATGCCAACCCTCTAAAAAATTACCATGACGATTTCAAACTCACACCTCTGTATCACGTTGCATAAGCTCACCTTTTACAGGAAACAATGAGATACAAGTCCTACCTCATCCTTTCTACCCCATGACACAGCCTATCATACGTTGATATATGCAGACCGAAGAGATAGCTGTTCAGACGCCTGAATGGCTCCCCGAAGAGAGAAGGAGTGTTTTGGATGGGGTTGGAGCGTTTTCGATTGAACAAGAACCATTACCATATTCCCAAAAGTCCTATCATGCTGGTTCCACTACTATGCATATTTTTGTTAGGCAGTCTGTTTTATTTTTTCCCGTTTCATTTTGTGACAGGCGCACGGGCAACCGGGCTGGCACCACTGCCGGGACACGTACCGGCGCTAGTACGCAAGAGTCACCTGCTTGGCGCGACCAATCCTGCCGCGCCGCTCACGCTGCTGGTAGGTTTGCGCCTGCGCAACCAGGCCAGTTTGCAGGCATATGTCAGCACCTTGTCCCGGCCCCACGCGGTCACGGCGCATCACTACCTGACGCCCATGCAGGTGGCAGCGGCATATGGCCCATTGGATGACAGCCAGAACGCGGTAATCGCCTTCATGCAGCAGGCGGGCTTCAGTGAAACGATGACCTTCAAACAGCACCTGCTGATTGGCTTCCAGGGAACCACCGGGCAGGCTGAGGCGGCGTTTCACGTGCAGATTTCCAATTACCGCGCACCCGATGGGCGGCAGTTCTACGCGCCAGCCAGCAATCCACTGGTGCCGGCGGAACTGGCTACCATCATCCAGAGCGTGAGCGGACTGGATAATGCCGCGCACTTCACGCACCCGCCCATCACTCCCCATAAGAAGGCGCACAACACCAGAACCGGTGCGAGCGTACTCTGCCCCACTCCCGATCCGGGCGGCGCATATTTCATCCCCACGCAAATTGCCAGCGCCTATAACCTGAACGGGCTGTACAACGTTGGTTTTCGCGGCG
>DASTKE010000368.1:0-3121 GCA_035716105.1 Ktedonobacteraceae bacterium
TATCAACAGAAGCCCTATCGTCGGAACGCGATGGAGGCATTTGGAGCCAGTGTTCATGCCAGTCCGACCAATTTGACGGATGCCGGGCGCAGCATTCTTGAGCAAGACCCGGATAGCCCCGGCAGCCTGGGCATCGCCATCAGCGAAGCGGTAGAGGTTGCGGCCAAAAGCGGCGGCACGGTGAAGTATTCGCTGGGCAGCGTGCTGAATCACGTGCTGATGCATCAGACGGTCGTTGGGCAGGAGGCAGTGCTCCAGATGGAGCGAGCCAACGACTACCCCGATGTCGTCATCGGATGTGTGGGTGGGGGCAGCAATTTCGCGGGTCTGGCCTTCCCCTTCATCGGCGAGAGCTTGCGCCGCGACCTGAAGACGCGCTTCCTGGCGGCTGAGCCAATGGCTTGCCCCAGTTTGACGAAGGGCGTCTACGCCTATGACTTCGGCGATACCGTCGGCATGACCCCGCTGGTCAAGATGCACACGCTCGGCCACGACTTCATCCCACCGGGCATTCACGCTGGTGGCCTGCGCTATCACGGCATGGCTCCCCTGATCTCGCAGTTGCACGACGAGGGGATTATTGAAGCCGAAGCCTACTACCAGACGGCAGTTTTCGAGGCGGCGATACAATTCGCCCGCAGCGAAGGCATCATTCCCGCGCCCGAATCGGGCCACGCGGTTCGCGCCGCCATCAACGAGGCGCTCAAAGCGAAAGCGTCCGGCAAAGAGAGCGTGATACTCTTCAATCTCTCCGGCCACGGCAACTTCGACATGGGTGCCTACGACGCCTACTTCTCCGGCAAGCTCCAGGACTACGAGTACCCGGCAGAGGCTGTCTCAGCCGCGCAGCAGAGGATGCCGCAGGTAGTGTAAGTCATTGTTAGTGCAATTGAAGAGAGTGCCGAGTTTATAGTAAAACTTTGCTACAGCCTCGGCACTTTCCTCTGACTTCCTCAATCTCCACCTGTAACAAAAGATACGCTCCTATCACTATCAACACTCCTCCTTTGGAGTGAGGCGCTCTCACCTGAAAGAGTGAGACCCCACTCACCCTTTCGGGTGATGCTCTTGGCCACGCAGCGTCCTATACTCATCTCAGAAGGAAGCACGCAGAGAACCCATCTCGGAATGCAGTTCACCATTCATCAGTAGACCTCCGGGCCGGTAAAATCTGGCTTCTGTTTGTGCGTCTGCTGAAAAGAACTATTTCCCGAAGAAAGATCATTGAACACCGATGGCACAAGCAGCATTACTGCCCTCCAAAGGGGATGGACAGCATCAGAGCATCGGCCAACTCGGCCCTTTGCTTTGTTGGGCTGTCGTTTTCGCCGATATCGGCTCCTCGCTCTACTATGTTCCGGGTATCCTCTATGGGCGTGTCGGCAATCTCGCTGGCTTTTTCGTGCTGCTCACGATGTCGGTGTTTGTGCTTCTCACCCTCAAGTACGCGGAGGTAAGCGCTCGCTTCCCCGAAGGCGGAGGCGTGGTGACGGTTGCTGCACAAGCGATCAACGTATGGATAGGTGCTCTCGGTGGCATGTTCATCCTCGTGAGCTATTTTCTCACGGCAGCCATCAGTTGCCTGGCGGCGATTCAGTACTTCAGCGTCGTCTTCCCCGCAATTGGCCCCTTTATCTTAGAAATCACGATTGGTGTGCTCTTGCTCCTGGGTTTACTGAACTGGGTCGGCATTAGCGAAAGTGCGAAAGTCAGTCTGGTCGGGGCGTTAATCGCCTTTCTCAGCGATCTCGCCATTCTCTGGACCGTCTTTACCCATATACCCGTTGCTGAGTTTCCTCTCCTCTTCGCCCGCATGTTTGCGCATGCCTCTCTCACTCCCACCTCGATCCTGGTAGGCTTCGCCGGCTCCTTTCTGGCATTCTCCGGGCTAGAGAGCATCTCGCAACTCTCTCCCTCTATGAAGACCCCACGCAAGAAGATTATCGGCCTGGCCTTGCTCCTCGTGGTGATCACCATTGGTGTAACCAGCCCGCTGTTGACCATCCTTGCGACTCTGTTGCAGCAAGATGCGGCGAGCGATCCCGTGCTTTCCACGCAGTTGCTCTCGTTGCTGGGGGGACACTGGGGAAACCTCATCTTGCAAACGGAGGTGGCGATCAGCGCCAGCCTGATCCTGGCCTTCGCCAGTAATACCGCCTTGATTGGGGCGTACCATGTCTTTCTGGCCCTCGCCCGTATGGAGTTCTTCCCCGAATTTATCCTGAAGCGCAACCGATTCCGCGAGACACCACACTGGTCGATTGCTCTGGCGACAGGCATCCCCATAGCTGTGCTCGTGCTGGTGCATGGGCAAATCGACATTCTGGGCGACATGTACGCCTTCGGTCTGCTGGGAGCCTTCAGCGTGACATGTCTGGGACTAGATATTATCCGTTTCCGGGAACGCAGGGTACATCAGGCTACAAGCCACTCAGATCGACGTGATGATGACAACAAGAGACAGCCTGATCCCAAACAAAACGGTCAAATGCAGAACGCTTCCATTTCCGCTCACCCGCCTCTCCTCTCTCACTTCAATGGACATCACACCCCAAAAGCATTGCGGGAAGGAGAATCGCTCGCTGCTGCTTCTGCACTCCTGACAAGGATGGCTGGTGTCTGGAAGCGGTTCGATTTTGGGCTGGGAGTACTCACTACGCTCCTGGTGTTGCTCGCTTGGTCGATCAGCATGGTCTCACAGCCACTGGCAACGGCCTTTGGCTGTTCTGTTGCGTTCGTCGGGATGGGCGTCGCCTACCTGAACTATAAACGGGGGCGTGTGCCAGCCGTAACCCCGTATCTGGAAGGGCGCATGCCGGATGCCTTGCTCGCGGTGCTCACGGCTGGCGACGCACACAATGACGCGGTGATCGAGGCGGCTATCAGCAACGCGCACAAAAAGCCTGTCGTGTTTCTCTACCTGGCCGAGCCGAAGGCGAAGCGCGTCCCGCAGTTGTTCGAGGTCGTCGATCCCTACCTGGAAGACGAGTCGGCCAAAGACACATTGAAGCAAGCGGCGCTGCTGGCCCGCGATGCCAGGCTGACCGCTCGCTTTCTCTATCGGCCACAAACACCGGGGGTGGCGGGACGCATCTGGCAGCTCGTTCACCCACGTGATGTC
>DASTKE010000369.1:0-7621 GCA_035716105.1 Ktedonobacteraceae bacterium
GCTACGAGTTTCAGCCGCCCCGCTCGATGTCACAAGCTGGCTGCGCGAGCGCCTGTTTGATAAATGCAACGTCATCTGCACCTCGGCCACCCTCGCGACGATAGGAGCAGGCAATAGCAGCAATACGTCCGAGAGCAAAAAGGCGAATTTCGCCTATTTCCGCCGCCGTGTGGGCCTCGATACCTACCCTGAAGTGCTGGAAACGGTGCTGCCCCTGACCTTCGATTACGAGAGTAACGCGCTACTCTACACACCGCGCCATCTGCCCGAACCGGCGTATGGCGATAATAAGGCGGCGGAGAACTACGCGCTGGCGATTGCGCGGGAGATGTACCGGCTGGTCAATTACTCGCGAGGGCGGGCGTTCCTGCTCTTTTCGAGCAAGCGGATGCTGGACAAGGCGTATGAGACGATGTCGCCGCACCTGGAATTTCCCCTGCTGCGTCAGGGCGATATGTCGCGTATCGAGTTGACGCGCAGGTTCCGCGAGGAAGAGGGGGCCGTACTCTTCGGCCTCAAGAGCTTCTGGGAGGGCGTCGATATCGCTGGAGAGGCGCTTTCGCTGGTCGTCATCGACAAACTGCCCTTTGAGCCACCAGACGACCCCGTTCACGAGGCGCGTGTCGCGCAGATGAAGGCGGCAGGCGAGAACTGGTTCGGTACGTATGTGCTGCCACAGGCCGTGCTGCGCCTCAAACAGGGTCTGGGACGCCTGTTGCGCACTCGCGACGATCGCGGTGTGATGGCCATCCTCGATACCCGCCTGCACACCAAAGGCTACGGCAAGCAGGTGCTCAACGCGCTGCCCCCTGCACGCAGGACTTCCAGCATCAAAGATGTCGAACAGTTTTTTGCGGAGTGAGGGATGGCTGAGCGCAAGAAATAAATATTTCTTTCACCGGCTGCGTATGTTATAATTTGCATATCACTGTGGCTCGTTGAGCAGAAAGGCGAGTTCCCTATGCCAACTCAAGAGGAAAGACTGACCGCTTTAGAGCAATCACAGATAAAGTTTGGTGAGGCAATCAGCGATCTCAACCATTATGTCACTATGGTGCTTGGCGTTGTGCAGAAACAGGAGTGGGAGATGCGAGAGATGAGAGGCAGTCTTCGCTCCCTTGATAGCAATGTTCAGACCCTTGAACACAATGTTCAAACGCTGCAACAGAACGTCCAAACTATTGAACGCAATGTCCAAACCCTTGAACGTAATATGAATACTCGCTTCGAGGAGCAAGATAAGAAGCTTGATTCCATTTTGCACATACTCAACACGCTGACGGGGAAATCAGATTAGCAATACTCTTTCTTCTCAGCTACAAAGCGCCAGCAAGGATACGCAGATGAAGAAGCTACGAGACATGCTCTGGAAATATCTGGGGATTACAATGGACAAGAAATGGTTCTTTCTTGTAGGAACTGTCTCGATCAGTTGCATCGCGGCAATGGTTTTTGGCATCCTCGCGACGAGTACTAATAGCACCCTTTTTCGCCTGTTGTTTGTGCTTGCAATAATACCAGCCGGGACGCTTCTGTGTGGCAGTGTTTATCGTCCATTAACGTGGAGTCTATCCAATAAAAACGAGCGCAAGGAAATCGAGCAAGAGGTAGCGCTTGAGCAACTCAAAAGAAAAGTCAACGATAAACACTTTGAACGGTAGAAGAAAAAATACGCTCAAGATATTTTGACGCTTCAAGGTTGTTCGTCCCTCGCAATCCTCGCTCAACAGAAGGAATATTTGCACCTATATAAGCTTGAATTTTTGTTCGATGTCAGGTATTATTGACCCTGGAGTGATGAACAAACAGGAGGTATCTATGTTCACGAAAATCGGCACCGTCACTGTAGGTGTCAGCGACCAGGACAAGGCCCTCGACTTCTACGTCAACACCCTCGGCTTTGAGAAAATCCAGGACCAGCCCATGAGCGAAACCGAGCGCTGGCTTGAAGTGGCTCCTCCCGGAGCACAGACCCATCTCATGCTTGGCCTGCGCGGCCAGAGCGGCGGCGACAAAACGGGCTTCACCGGCTTCGTCCTGAATACCGATGATATCGAAGAAACCTGTAGAACGCTCAAAGCTCGCGGAGTCACGCTCTCGCAAGAGTTGAGCACGGAACCCTGGGGCAAATGGGCGCAGTTCACCGATCCCGACGGCAACGAATTCGGCATCTGGGGACCTGCCTGAAAACCCTGTCAGGAACAATAATACTTCTCGCTTACAAAGAAAGCGCCTGGATAAAGGGTGGTCCAGGCGCTTTCCTGTATTCAATCTCCCGCACAGTGATGGTAAATTCTGGCCCCGATTGTTGGTGGAACCGCTCAGTATTATGGGGGTAGACAAAGCTTGCTTATGGGGCTAAAATAGGAGGTGCATTTCCGACACATTGTTTTTCTAGTGGTACGGGGAGATTCGCGCATGAGCAAGACCAAATTGCGCTGCAACACCTGTGGCAAGTGGTTTCAGTCGGCCAATGCTAAAGAACAGACTTGCCCCGATTGTATGCAGAAAGCTAGAAAAGAGAAACAGGCGGCTAAGAACGCGCCGCCCACTGCGAAACAGGCAGGGCCAGGGAGCGGCCCAGGAGCGGCTGGCACCAATTTTCAGGCCAGACCCGCTCCACCACCGAAGCCAAAACCCGCTCCCAGTGAGGGAAATCCCAGGCGTTGGTTTGACAACATCAACGATATTAAGGTGGGACAACCCGATGAGCCAACACGACCGAAGATACCGTCTTACCCCGCACCACGCCCTGATCGAGGCACACCAGAGCGAGAAGGACCACGAGAACCAGGTAGTTCCGGCAATTATCGTGAAGGCTCACGCGAGCAGGGTGGCTACGGCAACTATCGAGACCGCGAGGGACCAAACCGCGAGCAGGGGAACCATGGCAACTACCGGGACCGCGAAGGGCAAAATCGTGGCCAGGGAGGTCAAGGGAGCTATCGCGGCTCCGGCAACTATCGTGAAGGCGACCGCGACCGGCGCGGCTCTGGAGTCTATCATGTCAGTGGCAGTATCGGCGCCCCCGGTACGCTGAGTCCGCGCCCGCGCCAGCCAATGGAGGGTGGCTATCCACGCGGCCCCAGACCAGGCAGTGGAGGTGAGCGCCCTGGCCCTGGCGGTGAAAAGCCTTTTAGGCCGAAAAAGCCAAAATCGTCTGCGCCAAAAGCGCCACCGCAGCCAAGACCCAAAAAGGAGAAGAAAGCGCCACCCGCTCCATTCGTACCAAACGAGGAGCAGATCAAACAGGTGGAGACACGCTACCTTGAACTGGCCGTTCCCACCGAGTATGATGGCATTCGCACACAGATCTCTAAAGAACTGGAAATACCCAAGAAAGCGGTTAAACAGATCATCAAAGACCTGCGCAACCGCGAAGAGATTCCAAGCTGGTGGGACATACAGACCTACAAGGGGCCGAACGAGGAGTTGGAGAAGATCAAAGAGGTCTATCTTCCTATGCTCCCTCTGCCACCCGTTGGTGTGCATAAGCAGATTGCCGAGCAACTCTCGCTCAAACCGGTGGATGTCTACCAGGCCATCAAAAAGATCCGTCTGGACATGAACCTGCCGCAGTACAACGATCCGGCCCTGCACGGCATCGAGTTGAAGCCCAGGCGCAAGAAAGAGGCAGAAGCTCCCACGCAAGAGGGCGAGCAAGCTGCCGAAGTCAGTACGGCTGCGGCTGAGGCAGAGGAAAGCATACAACCAGCTACGGCTGAAACTCAGGCTGCAGTTGATGCTCCAGCTACGGTTGAAGCCCTGGCAGTTGTCGAAGCACCGTCTGCGACTGAGGAACCCGGTACGCCAGCCAATGCTGAGGAAGCGACCGCTCCAAAGGATGAAGCTGAGACTGTGGTAACACAGGCCGAGGTGACAGAGAACGCGGCAGCAGATACTACTTCTGAGGCAGCAGTCCCTGCAACCGAACCGACAGCCCAGGAAGACAAGCCTTCCGAAGCTGTCGCCGCCACAACTACTGAAAGCGGCACCCCTGAGTAAGGAAAAACATACGTTGGGATGCAATGCTGAATACGAACAAAAGCCTTCGTTCGTATTCAGCATTGCATCCCTATGTCATTATTTTTTGGAAGGTATGTATGGAAAATTGCCTGTTCTGCAAAATAGCGGCTGGTCAGATACCGGCGAAGATCGTCTACCAGGATCAAGATGTCGTCGCATTTGAGGATATCAACCCGCAAGCGCCCCGTCATGTCCTGCTCATTCCCCGGCGTCATATCCCCTCGATGGCTGATTTGACGCCGGATGACGGGCCAATACTCGCCAGCCTGTTTACTACCGCCGCACAACTGGCGCAAGATATGGGGCTGAGCGAACGCGGCTATCGCTTCGTGACCAATGTCGGACCCGACGCGGGTCAGAGCGTCTTTCACCTGCACTTCCACCTGCTCGGTGGACGCAAGTTCGCCTGGCCACCAGGATAGGAGTTGATCGATTCTTCTATGCGTATCGCCATTGACTATACAGCGGCCATCCGGCAGGGCGCAGGCATTGGCCAGTATGTGCGCAACCTGGTAGATGCCTTGCTCGCCGAAGACCATAGCAATCAATACACCCTGCTTAGCAGCGGACGCCCCACAAAGGAGCGTCCGTTTCCTACCGCGCCCAATGTGCGCGGACGCAGTATCTTTATTCCCGACCGTTATCTAAACGTGCTCTGGTATCGCTGGCGCTTGCCGCTCTACGCCACCTACTTCTCAGGCCAGACCGACATTTATCACGGCCCAGATTTCGCGCTGCCACCGCTGGGCAAAAAACTGCGCAAAGTCGTCACCGTCCACGATCTCGCCTTTCTGGAATATCCTGAATATGCCGTTCCCGAACTGGTCTCGTACCTCAAAAAAATCGTGCCGGAAGCGGTCGAGGCCGCAGATGTCGTGACTGCCGTCTCCGAAGCTACACGCCAGGGACTGATCAAATATTTCAAAACGCCACAGGAGAAAATCACTGTGGTTCCTATCGGCGTGGCATCCCATTTCCGGCGCATTACCGACCCCATTCTACTGGGAGCGACGCAGCACAAATATGGACTGAAACATCCCCTCGTGCTCGGCGTCGGCACGCTGGAACCACGCAAAAACCATCTCAATCTGATCAAAGCCTTCGCCAAGGCCACGCGCAAGAAGAATGGCCCCGCGATGCTCGCCATCGCTGGTGGTAAAGGATGGCTATACGAAGAGACGCAGCAACTGGTTGAGAAACTGAAGCTGGAAAACAAAGTACGCTTCCTGGGCCGCGTGAGCGACTTTGACCTGGTTACGCTCTACAGCATGGCCGATGTGTTCGCCTTCCCCTCGTTCTTTGAAGGCTTCGGCATACCACCACTGGAAGCAATGGCCTGCGGCGCGCCCATCATTACCTCCAACACGTCCTCACTGCCAGAAGTCGTGGGTGATGCAGCCATTCTGGTCAGTCCGCAGGACGTTGATGCACTTTCACAGGCCATCACTCGTTTAATAGAAAGTGAGACCCTGCGCGAAGAGTTGCGTCAGAAGGGCTTTCAGCGCGTGCAGCAGTTTAGCTGGCCGCAAACGGCGCGTAAAATGCTGGCCATCTATAACCGGCTCTATGCAGGAGCAACAGATTTTTCTATCGAGGAACGTGTATGAAAATCGGTATCAATGCCCTGTTCTATCAATATCCCGCCAGTGGGAGCGGTCAATATCTTGCCCACCTGCTTCATGCTCTATCCAAAGTCGATTCAGCCAATGAATATGTTCTTTTTGGCCCAAAAGCCGTTCCGCAGGGCGTGACGGAGATACAACAGCCGCCATTTCCCTATCAGGTGACAGGCGTTCCCGGCTTTGCGGCGCGTAATGAGAATATCGGGAAGGTAGTCTGGGAGCAGTGGACAGGCCCGGCGGCGGCGCGCAAAGCAGGAGTGGATGTTTTCCACGTTCCCCACTTCGCCTCGCCGCTCTTCCCGCGCACACCCACCGTTGTCACCATCCACGACGCGATTCCCTTGCGCCTGCCGCTTTACCGCGCCGGAGCGAAAGTCGAAGCCTATATCCGCCTCGTCGCCCGTGCCGCGCACAGTGCTACGCTGGTGATTACCATCTCACAGCACGCCAAACAGGATATCATCGACGCGCTCAAGCTGCCAGCCGAGCGTATCCGCGTGATCTACGAAGCCGCAGGCGAGGAGTACCGGCCAGTCACCGATCCCGATGTGCTGGTAGCAGCACGCAAGCGCTACGGCGTGGGCGAACGCTACATCTTCTACCTCGGCGGACTCGACCAGCGCAAGAACGTGCCGCAGCTCGTGCGCGCCTTCGCTCACCTGTACCCACAATTGAACGATCCCAACCTGCAACTGCTCATCTCCGGCAATCCTGATCGGCAGCAAGGATCGCTCTTTCCCGACCCGCGTCCCGTCGCCGCTGACCTGGGTATGTCGGGGCAAATCATCTATCGGTTTGTTGAGGAGGAAGATAAGCCTGCTATGTATAGCGGTGCCAGCCTGTTCGTCTTCCCCTCGCTCTACGAAGGCTTCGGCTTGACGCCGCTGGAAGCGATGAGCTGCGGCGCGCCCGTCGTCTGCTCCAACCGCACCTCGCTGCCCGAGGTGGTCGGCGACGCGGCCATTTCCGTCGACCCCGATAACCTGCCTGAACTGGTAGAAGCCATGCGCGGGGTGCTGACTGATCCAGCATTGGGGGCCGATTTGCGGGCGCGTTCCCTCAAACGAGCCGCGCAATTTAGCTGGCGCAAGACGGCGAGCGAGACCATTGCAGCCTACGAAGAGACTTATGCAAGGAGCAAAAAATAGATGCGTGTCCTTATGCTCTCAAAAGCCCTGGTAGCAGGCACATCGCAGCGTAAGCTGGAAGAACTGGCCAAATGTCCCGGCGTCGAACTGACGCTAGTGACGCCTCCCTACTGGCAGAGCGACGATGGCAGCAAACAGGTGCTTGAACGCCTCTATACCAGCGGCTATCAGATGATCGTCACCAGCATGGCGATGAACGGCAACTTCCACCTGCACTACTATCCACAACTGGGCAAGATCATGCGCGACGTGCGGCCAGAAATCGTCCATATCGACGAAGAACCTTACAACTTCGCCACCTTCCACGCCATGCGCCTCGCGGTTGGACGCAAGGCTAAAGCTTTGTTCTTCACCTGGCAAAACCTCCATCGCAGCTACCCGCCGCCATTTCGCCAGATGGAACTCTACAACTATCGCCATGCCGCTTTCGCGCTGGCTGGCAACCGCGATGCCGAAGAGGTCTTGCGCCACAAAGGCTATCGCGGCCCCATTGCCATCATTCCGCAATTCGGCTTCGATACCGACATCTTCAAGCGCACGGCAGCCCGCCAGCCGCGTGCCACCGGTGATCCCTTCACGCTCAGCTTCCTCGGACGACTGGTCGAAAGCAAGGGTCTGCCGCTATTGATCGACGCGCTGGCACTATTGCCGGAATACTGCCGCGTCGTCTTCGTTGGCAACGGCCCCATGAAAAGCGCGCTTGAAGAGCAGGCAGCGCGCCTGGGCATCGCTGAGCGAGTCATCTTCAAAGGCAGCGTCCCAACCTACGAGATACCCGATGAACTGCAAAAGCTGGATGTGCTCGTGCTGCCATCGCTGACGCGC
>DASTKE010000370.1:0-18384 GCA_035716105.1 Ktedonobacteraceae bacterium
CCAGATACAAACGTCTGGGCGAAGAGACGCAGGGAATCCAGGCTCTTCGGAGCGTCGACGAATCGGACGATGAGGTCCTGGATGCCTGCTTCCTCGTATTCAGCGAGGCGCTGGCGCATTGTTTCCGGCGTGCCGACCAGCGCACCGTTCATGAGATCCGCGTCGCCGCGCTCCAACGGCGAAAACTTTGCCAGCGCGGCCTCTTCGGTCTCAGCGATGGAGCAGTAGTCGATGAGGGTGGTGCGCCGGATGCTGTTGTAGTCGCGTCCGATGGCTTCGCAGTGCTGCTTGAGCACGGCCAGTTTGTGCTTGATGGTCGGGATATCGCCGCCGATGTTGCAGGCGTTGGCGTATTGCGCGACCAGTCGCAGCGTGACCTTTTCGCCGCCGCCGCCAATCAGGATGGGGATGTGTGGCTTCTGCACGCCTTTGGGCTGGTTGATGGCCCCCTGTATGTGATAGTAGCGTCCGGCAAAGCTGGCCTCTTCCTGAGTCCACATTGCCAGGATGACCTGCAATGCTTCGCCCAGGCGCTGCAGGCGCTCCTTTGCGCCTGGATAGTCGTAGCCATAGGCAAGATATTCTTCCTGGAACCAGCCCGCGCCGATGCCCAGTTCGAGCCGTCCATGACTGGCGACATCGACGGTGCTCGCCATTTTCGCCAGCAGCGCCGGGTTGCGATAGCTGTTGCAGGTCACAAGCTGCCCGATGCGCGCCCGTTTGGTGTCGCGTGCGATCATGGCTGTCGTCGTCCAGCACTCGAAGAGCATGTCCTGGGTGATGATGGGGACGGTGTGGAAATGGTCGTAGAGCCAGAGCGAGCGATAGCCGAGGTTTTCCGCCTCCTGCGCAGTACGTGTCATCGCTTCATACGCCTCTACCGGGTCGGTATAGCTTCCCAGTTCGAGCCGCCAGCCCTGCGGAACAATGATGCCAAAATCCATGTCTCTGTATACTGCCTTTCTTCCTAATTGTGATTGAGTTGGAGCAAGCTACAAAGCCTGCTCCAACTCAATCACATACTGCTTATGCTTATCACGTTGTGTGCAGGTATTTCGATGTTCTCATGACTTCTGGTACGTGCTGCGCATGACGCGGCCCATGATCTGGATAGCCATCTTGTGAGGCAATATGCGCTGTATAACGAGATTGGCCAGCCGGTTGCCGCGACCCGGAATGATGATGGGCTGCTTGCCCAGCGCGGCGAGCGTCTCGGCGGCGACGGCGCGTGGCGGCAGCGCTGTGGATGAGACCGTGCCGGAATCGGGTGTGCTCTCTTGAGCGCGGGGCGTGCTCACGACGGCGGGCGCGCAGGCCAGAACATCGATGCCCTGTGTGCGCAGTTCGTCCCATAAGCTCTCGGCGAGCAGCCTGTTATAGGCTTTGGTCGCCGTGTAGTTGGCGATGAGGGGCGAGCCTTGCGAGGCGCTGAGCGAGGACATCAACACGATGCCGCCGCGCTTGCGTTTGAGCATGTGCTGGCCGAGCAGGTAGGCCAGCGTCATTGGCGCACGGCAGTTGACGGCGAGCTCGTTCAGGTGCGTTTGCAGCGAAATCTCGAAGAACGAGCCAATCACGACCGTAGCTGCGTTGTAGATCAGCAGACCGACCTCGATATCCCGCGTCGCCGCTTCGACCTGCGTGCCGATATCGTCGCTTGCCAGGTCAAGTTCCAGCGTGCGAACCTCTACTGTGTAATCCTTTGCGAGCTGGATGCTGAGGTTGTCCAGCAGCTCTTTCCGCCGTGCGATCAGGACGAGGTTAAGCCCCTTCGCGGCCAGTTGTGTTGCGTACTCGGCTCCCAATCCTTCGGAAGCTCCGGCCACGACCGCCCAGGGACCGTAGCGGGCGCGAAAATCTGTTGTTGCTCTGCTCATCCTATTTCTCCTGCGCTGTGCTCTGTCAATGGTTGTGGTGCTGGCGAGAGTGCTGCTGTCTGCTCCTGTTGCTCCCGTGTGAAGGGATGTGGGGAGCGCGCCATGCGGTAGATGATGTAGAGGGGGAAGACCATCCAGGGCAGGTTGGCGAGAAAGACGATGGGCAGGTGCGGCGTGGCATGGATGCCGCCAATTTCCTCGCCCATAATCACCAGCACGACGGTGAAGAGCATCGAGCCGTAGATGATGCTGGGGATGCGTATCCACTCTTTGCCTTTTATGTAGGCGTAGATGGCGACGACGTAGAATGGGCCGAAGAACAGGTCATCGATCCAGATGGTGACTTTCCACCACGCTGGCCGCGCCATCACCAGCGGATCAAAGGTGCTGCCCCACCAGTGAATGGCGTTCACAGCAGGCGGCGGAGGCCAGAGCGGATAGGTGAAGTGATACGGATTCGCGATAATCAGTTGCTCGATATCGACGATATAGCTGATGAACAGGATGTTGACGAAGAAAAAGACGAGCAATATGATATCCCCTGGCCTTTGCGACAGGGGGATAGGATGTCTGTCCATATTGTGTCCTCCCATGGCGGTTTGGGACGGTGCATATACAAGCATACTGAAGGTATATCACAGTTTCGGTGTAACCACAACGGTAGCCCGTAGGGGCCGATTTATCGCGCCCAGCGCCGATTTATCGGCCTGGCCCCACAGGCCGATGAATCGGCGCTGGGCGCGATAAATCGGCCCCTACGGGATTCGCGCTATTGCTCCGCGGTTGGAGTGATGAGCGAGAGCACGGGTTGGGCGAGCCAGAGCAGGCCGTGGGCGAGGGCGTGTTCTTGCGAGGTGCTGTTCTGGCTGGCGCTGGCGGGTCGCCATTCTTTGCCGGTGGTGAGGTAGAGGCGCATTTCCCCTTGCCAGTAGCGGGCGGGTTTGCAGAGCGGGTCGAGTTGGACGGCGCGGGTATAGGCGAAGAAGGCTTCTTTCTCGGAGCCGATGTCGCGCAAGATGTTGCCTTTGCCGTAATGCGCCCAGGCGTCAGCCGGGTTGAGTTCCAGCGCTTGCTTGTAGGCGGTGAGTGCTTCGTAGAAGCACTCGATGTCGTAGAGGATGTGGCCTACCTGTGTATAGACTGGCGCGTAGGTGGGATCGAGCCGGATGACATGCGCGTAGACGGCGAGAGCCTCCATCGGGCAGTTGAGCGAGGTGAGTGTGAGACCGAGCTTATGGTAGACTGCAACGTCGGTAGACAGGAGATGAGCTGCCTGCCGGTACGCGGGTAGGGCTTCCTCGTAGCGTTGGGTGATGAAGAGGACATCGGCTCTGGCGCTGTATGCCTGCCAGTCGTCGGGTGCGCATTCGATGGCCTGGTCGTAGGCGAGCAGAGCCTCCTCGTAGCGTTCGAGGAAGGCCAGGGCTTTGCCGCGATTATAATGGAAGACGGCCTCGTGGGGAGCGCGTTGGATGGCCTGGTCGTAGGCGAGCAGCGCTTTTTCGTAGCGATTGAGCCGGTACAGGCTGTTTCCCAGACTGTTGCAAGCATAGGCGTCGGCGGGGTCGAGCCGCAGCGCCTGCTCGAAGGCGGCAACCGCTTCCTGGTGGAGGTCGAGGCTGGCGAAGGCCAGGCCCAGATTGTAGTGGAAGATGGCTTCGTCTGGATCGAGGCGAATGGCCTGCTGGTACGCGCTGCGGGCCGGTTCGTTGCGAGCGAGCCGGTAGAGCGCCGTGCCTTTGCAGTTGGTGGCGTAGGCGTTGTTGGCGTCGAGGCGCAGCACCTGCTCATACGCGGCCAGCGCCTCTTCGTAGTGTCCAAGCTGGAGCAGTGTGTCTGCGACGCGGGTGCAGGCGTCCAGACTGCCGGGGTCGCCTTGCAGGATGAGACTGAAGGCAGCCAGCGCCTCTTCATAATTGCCATCGTCGTAGCAGGCATTGCCAGCCTCCATCCAGTGCTCATGTATGTTCTGGACAGCAACGGGCGTGTCTGTCGAAGCGCAGACCTCTTCTCTTCTTTCTTCGCTGGAAGCGCTGTCAGGATACCCCACGCTTGCTCCTCCTGCCAACATGCTGTCTTGCTCTCTCGCTCTCTCCTCGCTGTCTTGTGGTATATAAAGCATACTCGATAAAGCGGCTAATCGACAAGTGCAAATGCGTGGATTTTCACAGCAGACTGTTCATATTGAACATAATCTTAGATGGTTAAGGTATTTGAACTGGTGAGTAAATTCGTGTCATACTATCTTCTGTTAGCCTGTTCAGTATCACTCGAATGGTGAGCCAACGGAAGGAGGAGTGTTTGACACAGTTACGGATCGGGCCGCTTGTACGGGCTGTCAGTTCTGAGAGTGTGGCTATCTGGACGGAGTGGACGGATGGCTGTGATGTGGTGTTGGATGCTACTCACGTTCGCGCTTCAGAAGAGCAGGCGTATGGCGCGATTGATGCCATGTCTACCTGCTCACACACGGTCAAAGTGGGTGGGCATCACTACGCGCTGCTGCACCTGACTGGCCTGCAACCGGCGACGTGGTATAGCTATACGGTGACTGCCCAGTCACAGGAGGTTGGATCAGTGCTGCCAGCAGAAGAGGGCATCATCCAGTGTTTTCGCACGTTTGACCTGCCTGAAGCGAGTGCTCCTCTCCGGGTGGCCTACGGTTCGTGCCGCAACCTCTCCACGCCTGAGCCGGACGCGCTTAGCGCCTTCGGTTCCTGGCTGAAAGCGGCTTTTGACGAGCGGGAGGCGCTCTGGCCGCGCCTGCTGCTGCTCATCGGCGATCAAATCTATGCCGACCAACAGACGATACGCGAGACCTTTCCATCTCAAAACGCTGCTTCACGCCGCTTGCCACGCGGCGCTCACACATTCGAGGAGTTAGCTTCCCTCTATGAGGATGCCTGGGCGTGCGACGCGGGGATACGCCAGGTGCTGGCTGTCTTGCCTACCTACATGATCTTTGACGATCACGAAATCACTAATGGCTGGAATATTGAACCTGGTTGGCGGGTGCGTGCGTTGCGCAGGGGACTGGAACAGACGCTGGTCGATGGGCTGGTCGCCTACTGGCTCTACCAGGGCTGGGGCAACCTTTCTCCGCAACAGGCCGATAATCATCCACTGGCGGAGCTTATGCGGAATGCGACCCGGAGCGGCGAAGATGCGCTTGAGAGCTTGCGCGCATGGGTGCGGCACTCTGTCTATCAAGAGATGGACCCTCACTGGCGATATGAGATTGCCACAATGCCTCCCATCTTTGTCGCCGATGTACGTGCTGATCGCCCGGCCAGTTTGCGCGAGGTCACGAACGCGGCTGACCTCAATGTGCCTGCACGCATCATGAGCCAGAAACAGATGGAGGAGCTACAGACCTGGATGCAGCATCATGCCTCCACAACGACGATACTTGTCTCATCGGTTCCCCTGCTCCTGCCGCCTGTCATCGGATGCGCGGAATACATAGCCGGGATACGCCCGTTCCAGCGCGGACCGCTGCGCTGCCTGGGAAACGCCCTGGCGGGTTTTCAACAGAAGCTATCGCGGCGCATGAGCTTCGATCACTGGCCCGTCTTTGCCGCGACATGGCGCGAACTGGTCAAACTACTGTCTCAGCGCCAGCACGATATCGTTGTGCTGTCCGGGGATGTCCACTTCTCTTACGCAGCACAGGCGCGCACGAGCCTGTTCCACTCGCAGAAACGTGCTACGCTCTACCAGCTTGTTGCCAGCCCGTTTCGCAATAATCTGAGCAAGCGTGACAGAGGGCTGATCCTCAAACAATCCCTCGTCAAACGCCTGTTTTATAGTGGATTGCATATAGCCATGCTGCCCCTTGTTCGGGCTAAGGGAACGAAGCGCGTCCCTCACGACCTGCTGATGCAGAACACGGTGGCGCTCGTGACATTCCGACCTGGACAAACTGGACAGGGAGAGCAGGGACGATATCGTATCAGGCAGGTGTATATGGGTGTGCAGGATGGGAAGTCGCGGGAAATCGCTCGCACTGATTTTGAGGCGGGTTGGTGATATGCAAATGATCTGGCATTGTATGTAGGGGCGAGGGTAGTGCTGTGGGCATGGGTGGGCCTTTATGGTCGCCCGCGTTCCCTGTGAGACCGGGCGACCATAAAGGCTCGCCCCGCTCTCCGCAACCACCCTCGCCCCTACGTTGGCATTATTTCTAGAGGAGATAGAAGTATCTATGCAACACGACCACAACGAAATTGTTACTTTGCGCAACGACCTGGCGGAGTTGACGGCGCTGCACGCGCCTTCGGGGGCGGAGCACCCGGTGATTGCGCGTTTGCGCGACCTCTTCGCGCCGCTGGTTGATAGCGTCGAGGTGGATCACATGGGCAATCTCACTGCCACACGCCAGGGGCCGGAGGACGCGCCGCATATCGTGGTTTCGGCCCATGCCGACGAGATTGGCGCGATGGTGGCAAGCATAGAGCCGGAGGGGTTCCTGCGACTGCTGCCACTTGGCGGCGTGCAGTCGCGCCTGCTTGAGGGGCGTGCGGTCTGGGTCAATGGCCTGCCGGGCGTGATTGGGGCGCGTTCGGGTCATCTCACTCCCCGCTCAGAGCAAGGTCGGGGCGTCTCGATGAACGATCTGTACGTTGATCTCGGCGTGGATAGTGCGGCGGAGGTCGAAGCGCTGGGTGTGCGCGTGGGCGACCCGGTGGTGGTGCTTTCGGAATTGCGCAACCTGGCGGGTACGCGAGTGGCTGGTAAAGGCATCGATAACCGCGCCAGTTGCGTGCTGCTGCTCAATCTCCTGCGTCATCTGCAAGGAAGCACCCGGCCCTGCCGCCTGACAGCCCTGGTTGCTGTGCAGGAGGAGGTTGGACTGCGTGGTGCTACAGCCGCCTTTGCGCGTCTCCATCCTGACCTCGCGATCGTGATTGATACGTTCCCTGCCGCCGGAACGCCTGATACACGTGGCCTGTCCTACGCCGCTCGTATCGGGAAGGGCGTGCTCATCACCCCCGCCTCCGGGTCGGGAGATCATGGATTCCTCCTGCCAAAGGCCGCTCGCGACGTGATGATTGCGGCGGCGCAGCGTGCAGGCGTGCCATACCAGCTCGCTGTTACATCTGGCGGCGTCACCGATGCTGCTGCCGCGCACCTTGTCGCGGGTGGCATTGCCACGCTCGAAATCAAGCTCCCGCGCCGCTATTCTCACTCGCCCGTCGAACTGCTTGACCTGCGCGACCTCGCCGCCGCGCTCGCCCTCGTTGAGGAACTGGTAACCCATCCCCCAACGAAGGAACAACTCGCGTTTCTGGGCGATAATCAACATTGACAGGTGAGGGCTTATCTTCTCTCATCTTCTGATATCCCTGCTCGTCTATGAGTAGTAATCGGGGGCCTTCTTGAGTGCGGGCCAGCAACCTCTTTGTGAAGTCTGTTAAACGTTTGAACTACCAAAGACAGAGCGATACACAATTTGCTTGACATTGAGGACAAAATCCTCATCATATCCAAGCATTGATAAGTCGGACTCCAATTGTTGGAGCCGGATGCACTGCTCGATGAACGCCGTGTGATACGAGGGTTTCCAGCTGCAGAGTAAACGGTGTATCTCTTCAAATACACCGAAGAGATCGTCAATAATACGGTTGAGCTGGCTCGATTCAACTGCTTTCTGTTCTTTGGTTTCCGACATATTTTTCCCTTTGCTCAAGTGCTTTGTCTTACATCTTTCTTTTCTGCACCGATTGTAGCAAAGATACTCTCTTAACGGAACTTTCACGTATGAAGTATCATACGTGAAAGTTCCGTTAAGAGAGTATCTTTGCTACAATCAGGAGGACTTTAGACAAAGGGGTTGATATGGCAGTTCGGTTCAAGGTTCGGAAGATTGCAGAACAGCAAGGCTTCAATATCTCGACGCTCTCCCGCAAAGCAGATGTAGGACTCAGTACCGTCCGGCGGCTCTGGCATGATCCCTATCGGTATGTAGATATAGATGTATTGGAACGACTTGCAAAGGCGTTGGGCGTTCCTGTCACAGCACTTATTGAGGACGTGCCAGAGGTGCCAGGGTAGCATCCTTTCTCGTCGCGCAGCACGCGCATCTTCCGGCTGGCCCGCAGCCCGTGCCGGGAGAGATCAACGCAACAGTCGCTCGCTGGATGGTCGAGAATCTTTCGCGCAGAGGCTCTGGCGAGCGATTCTGAGCTATCTACGGCTCTAAATCCAGGCAATATCCTCGCAAGCCTGCATTCAGGGTTGGTTTCGCTATTGAGAAAATTTTGCCCAGGCTGATGCTGCCTGCCGAAGCGCATCCCAGTTGCCGTGCTGCACCCATTCTTTCTTCATGAGAGCAGATCCAACACCCACTGCGACCGCACCGGCTTCTAGAAATGCCCCGGCGTTCTCTATGGTAATACCTCCCGTTGGACACAGTGGGATGAAGCCCAGAGGCCCTTTGAGTTCGCGCATGAACGTCGCTCCCACTGTTGAGGCCGGGAATACTTTGACGACCTCGCTCCCGTATTGATATGCGGTATGGATATCCGTTGGTGTCATGCCACCAAGCATACATGGCACACCATGAGCGCGGGCGGCATGGCATACTTCCAGGCTTAGAATGGGACTCACAATAAAGCGAGCGCCAGCAGCGACCGTTAAAGCAGCGGTTCCCGCGTCGAGTACTGTACCCGCGCCCAGCAGCGCATCTTCAGGGAGCTGCTGGCGCACACTTGAGAGGGCATCAATGGCACCAGGAGCCTCAACGGTGATCTCAAAGATACGCAATCCTCCCTCGTAAAGGGCGCGAAGTGCCTGCGCGAGCGTTGACGATTCAGCGCCGCGAATGACAACCACAATGCGTTCGCGTTGCAACGCCTCAAGAAAGTTCGACATATCGTTCCTTATTCAATATTGGTATGCCTCTGGCGAGCGGCTTCATTGCTGATGTCTTTCCGATCAGCGATGTAAAGGCAGACGGCATCGAGGACAATATGGGTGGATTGGTCAAAGAGCGAGCCTAATGGCTGTTTGGTGGCGACCTCACCTGCGCGACGCCACTTTGTAGCTGCCGGAATGATGAGGGCATGAGTTGCCAGTTTTGCCAGCGTCGACTCCGGGTTGGTGGTGACGGCAAAGATCGTTGAACCCAGGTCTTTGGCTTGCTGAGCGATATGCGCCGTTTCCCACGTCGTTCCAGAGCCTGAGACGGTAACGAGTGCATCGGTACCGGTGAGCGCGGGTGTTGTCGTCTCTCCCACAACATAGACGGTTAATCCCAGGTGCATCAGACGCATAGCAAAGGCCCTGGCCATCAGTCCTGAACGGCCTTCACCCGTCACAAACACTCGTGGCGCTGCAAGAAGCTGGTCGGCAAAGGTATCGATCTTTGTCTGGTCTATCTTGTCGATGACCTGCTCTATTTCCGATAGGATGGTTTTGAGCGTTCCCATCGTGATCTCTCTTTCTGCTGGCGAAAGGGTTCAAGCGCGGCGGCGAACGCACGGGCTGCCGCCACAGGGTCGTGTGCCTGGGTAATGGCCGATCCCACAATCACCCTCACGCCAGGAAGCCTGGCTCCAAGCGCTGGAATATCATTCAAACTCACACCACCGGCAATCGCTACCTTGCGCTCACCGGCCCAATTCGGCAGTTGGGATACGAGCGGAGCCGTTCCCTTTGCGCCCGATTCCTGTACATCCTTGCTGACATGCACCTCGAAGATGGCCTCACGATACTTCGTGAGTGCTTGCTGCCGCTCCTGGCTGGTTGCCAGCAGATCAATCATCACTTCCTTGCCCTGTTGCCGTGCGATGGAAACACAGGTGTCTATGGTTGCATCGGGCGCGGTACCCATCACAGTGGCACTATCTGCGCCTGCCGCGTAGCACATCTCGAACTCGTAGCGGGCATTATCGTTGGTCTTGATATCCGCGAGAACCTTCGTCGTTGGGAGTGCCTGGCGCATACGCCTCACACTCTCCATGCCAAATTCTTTAATCAGCGAGGTTCCAACTTCTATCCAGTCGGTGTACTGCTGAACGCTGGTCGCCAATCGCAGTGCGTCGTCGAGTGATAGGCGATCCAGGGCAATCTGCAACTGCATAATTCGCTCCTCCTCTGTTCGCTCTTGCTCTCTTTGCACGAATGAGACAGGAACATCTGCCTCATTCGTGCATCGCTCAACTTGTTTTCACGCGGTTTTCTGTTGTCTCTCTCCCTCCATCAATGGAATTGCTGGCTGTACGACCGCACGCGGTACCCTGACTGCGATGGTGAAGATCACTGCCAGCACCAGGCACGCGGCCATAAAGAGAAAACCAGCCCCACTGCTTCCTGTCGCCCCATTGAGGTAGCCGACAACATAGACCCCGACGAAGGAACCGAGAGCGCCCATGCTGTTAATTAAGGCCATAGCTTCACCCGCAACATTGCGCGGCAGGATTTCGGGAGGGATGGCGAAGAAGGGGCCATAGGGAGCATACATACACCCGCCCGCGATCACCAGCAAGAGGAAAGAGAGCCAGAAATTGGAGGCTCCAATCAAGTACGAGAGGTAGAATGCAATGGCACCTGCGAGCAGGAAGGGCCAGACAAACAGCTTTCGCTCTATTGAACGATCGGAAAAGTACGAGGCTACCACCATCAAAATGATTGCCAGCAGGTAGGGAACGGCTGAAAGCAGACCGGTGATGCCCAGTCCCTCGTGTGAGCCTGCTTTGATGATGGATGGTAGCCACAGAACAAACCCATAGACACCAATGCTCCAGAAGAAGTACTGGGCAGCCAGCAGGATAACACGCGGCAAGCGGAACGCGGCCCAGTAATTTTTCACCTTGCTCACGCCCTGTTGTTCTTGATCAAGGACGCGCTCAAGCGCTTCCGCCTCTGGATGTGGCAGCCATTTTGCCTCTGTCGGACGATCTGCCGCAATCGAAAACCAGATGAAAGCCCAGATAATGGAGGGGATGCCCTCGAAAATGAACATCCATTGCCAGCCAACCCATTGAATCAGATAGCCGGAAAGGACTGAGGCCCACAGGACGGTGACGGGGTTGCCGAGAATCAAAAACGTGTTGGCCCGTGATTTCTCCCGTTTGGTAAACCAGTGCGTGAGAAAGACCAGCATGGATGGGAGTACCACCCCTTCGACCACCCCTAGTAAGAAACGGTCAACCACCAGCAAGGGGATGTTCGTAATCAACCCCTGAAGGGAAGCGAAGATACCCCAGGCGATGAGAGCCCAGAAGACGAGCTTCTTTGCGCTGCGATGCTCTGCAAAGTTCGCGCCTGGTACCTGGAAGAAGAAGTAACCCAGGAAGAACGTTGCGCTCAATAGCGCAGAAACGCCTGTAGTGATGTTCAACGTTTTCGCCAGTCCCCCAGCCGCGCCGAAGCCATAATTCACGCGGTCGAGATAGGCGAGGCTGTAGGTGATGAATACGATCGGCATGATGCGTCCCCAGCGAGATGGCGCGAGCCTTCCCTGCTGAGCCGCGACGACATTTTGTTCCATGACTTTTCTTTCCTTCTTCCTTGAATGTGGCTCTGTGACTCACGTGGTCACAGAGCTGTTTACGGCTCCTGGACGATGTTTGCATTTCGATGCGTGTGCAGGAAGTGATGAAGTATCTCGCGGTCGGGAAGACCTTCATTGTCACCGGCTACGGTGATAGCAAGGGCAGCAATCGCGTTCCCTCTTTCCAGACAAAGGGGAAGATCGAGTCCCTCTAACATGCCGCTGATAACTCCCACAGCGAATCCATCCCCGGCACCCACCGTGTCAACAACTGATACAGGAAACGATGGTACATAGTACCGTTGTGAAGCTGTGAAGAGATACGAGCCTTCAGCACCCATTTTTAACGCCACGAGCTTCGCGCCCCTGTCGAGATAGAAATGGGCGATATCTTCCGGCTGTGTGTAGCCGGTGAGCATTGTTGCCTCAATCAACCCTGGAAACACCCAATCCGTTCTGGTCGCCAGGTCGTTTATGACCTGGCGCATTTCGTCCTCGCTCTTCCAGAGGGTTGGTCGCAAGTTGGGATCGAAGGAAATGCTCAAGCCTGCATCGTGTGCCTGTTCGATCATATGGTAGGTGTACTGGCGGCACGAGGCTGATAACGCGGGCGGAATGCCTGTGACATGCAGGTGCCTGCTGGTACGGAGATAGGCATCATCCTCTGCATTCGGGGCCATATGGCTGGCGGCGGACCCTTTGCGAAAATAGTTGACCACGGGGTCGCCCTCACGCACCCGGCTTTTCAACTGGAAACCGGTTGGCTGTTCTTCATCGAAGAGTACCCGTGTCGTATCCAATCCCCATTGTTGCACCTGGTGCAGGATATAGCGTCCAAGCGGGTCTGCTCCCAGTCGGCTTATCCAGCCAACACGAAAACCCAGGCGTTTCAAGCCAACAGCAACATTGAGTTCCGCTCCGGCGATAGCCCTGGTGTAGTGGTTTGCCTCATCCAGCGGCAGGTATTCATCAGCGATGAACATGGCCATCGCCTCGCCAAATTCCACAACGTCCAGTTGTTGCATCTGTTTTCTTCTCCACTCTGATCGGTTATCTCCGTCTTCATCGCTCTCCATGCGCTGCTGAAATAGCCTGTGCCTGATATCAACCGTATCGCTATAAAGCGAAGTTGCCAGAACGCAGCCACGAGAGATAGCTCTGCACTGTGGTAATCAAGGCAGCACGGTTCGCTGCCTTGACAGGGAACTCGATAGCGCGTGGAGCAGCAACGGGAAGGTAGGCTAATCCTGGATATGGCGTAGAGGCAGTTTGAATGGGCAGTGAAATGCATATTCCGTCCTTACACTCCACTGACTTCGCATGGATATAGCTGACATAGTTACCTAAAAGTTGTGCGGCCTGTAGCGGGTCGCTACCCACACAGAGCCAGTTGCCCAGATCGAAGGTCAAGCCGATGGGGCATCCTACCTCATTCGCCTGCTCGAACAGCCTCACCCATGTTGCCAGTTCGCCACTCGCAGCACTCTGATCATTTTCAACCATGACAACTATATCCGGTGTATTGGCCTGCCAGACGGACAGCAGCTTTTGAAACGCGGTAAGAGCGCCTGCTAGAGGAATACCAGGCACGATTTCGCCGGGAGAAAACTTGACCATGCGGCAACCAAAAGCATATGCCTCGTTCAGCGTCTGAAGCACAGGTTCGGGATCAAAATGCCCTTTGTTGAACAGAGGTTGCGGTGTAGAGTAGATAGGAGGTGAAGGGAACATCTCAAGCTGTGTTCTCAGGTCACTTACCCTGTCATCTGGCATCATAGCGGGCAAAAGTTCCCGCCGCAATTCGAAGCCATCGGCTCCGGCTTCTTTTGCGATGTGAAGTGCAGCCTCGAGCGAAACATCATCACTCATAAGCGTATTGGCGGTGATGTAAATTGGAGCGTTTTCGCTCAATTGCTCTTGCTTCTCCATAGCAACCACCCTTTTGCGGCAACTTTTGGGGAGAGTTGTCGTTCGTCAACGCATGAATTATATCTGAGAATAAAGCTAACACATGTAGAAGGAGAGGCCATCAATCACTTTACCTCTACAAACAGTTGCATCATGCCTCTTCTTGATTACACGGGCAGGAAAACAATTTGGGGACACATAGATTTCCACCGGGGCAACTTCTTTGTGCAGGACGGTCAAAGTAATTCATGGAAAATCGCCGCCAGCGCATCCTCGACAACGTGCCGTATGTGGATATTGATTTTTAGAAGAGTGGAGCACAGGCGCGGGAGGCGGACTGAATATGAGATTTGATAATTAATCCATCAATGACGAAACGCGTAGGGCCGCGATTTATCGGCCTGACAAGCAGGCCGATAATGAATTTTCACAACCAAAACCGGTAACAATTTTCACCGCCTGCTTGAGCAAGGGGAAGCGGAAGCCAGAAGGGCTTTCCTCAAGGCAGAAAGCAAGCGGCCTTCACTTATGACCGCTCTTGGTTGTGAAAATTCATAATCGGCGGTGGCCTCGATCAATCGCGGCCCTACGTCAGTAAGGCGATTACGAGGACTCGCCGGGTTTTTCGAGGTGGCCGCCGAAGCCGAAGCGCATGGCGGAGAGCACCTTGTCGGAGAAGTCGGCCTCGCCACGCGAACTGAAGCGCTCGTAGAGGGCGGTGCTGAGCACGGGCGTCGGGACGGACTCGTCGATGGAGGCGGTGATGGTCCAGCGGCCCTCGCCAGAGTCCGAGACGCGGCCCGAGAAGTCGGAGAGCGTGGGGTTCTGGAGGAATGCCTGGGCGGTGAGGTCCAGCAGCCAGGAGGCGATGACGCTGCCGCGTCGCCAGAGTTCTGCTACATCGGGCAGGTTGAGATCGTACTGGTAGTACTCCGGGTTGCGTAATGGGGCAGTCTCGGCATCAATCTCCTGCTGGCTCTTGCCGACGTTGGCATGGTGTAGGATGTTGAAGCCCTCGGCGTAGGCAGCCATAATACCGTATTCGATGCCGTTGTGAACCATCTTCACGAAGTGGCCGGCTCCGTGCGGGCCGCAGCGCAGGTAGCCGTCTTGCGCTGTCCCGCCGACTTTATCGCGGCCCGGCGTGGGTATCGCGGCATCCTTGCCCGGTGCAAGGGCGGCAAAGATGGGGTCCAGATATTTGACGGTCTCCTCTTCTCCACCGATCATCAGGCAGTAGCCGCGCTCAAGGCCCCAGACGCCGCCGCTGGTGCCAACATCGAGATAGTGGATGCCGTGCGGCGTAAGCTCGTTGGCGCGGCGTATGTCGTCGATGTAATACGAGTTGCCACCATCGATGACGATGTCGCCTTTGTTGAGATGCGGGACGATCTGCGCCAGGGTATCATCGACCGAAGCGGCAGGGACCATCATCCAGAGAATGCGGGGTGAAGGTAACTTTTGTACCATGTCGGTCAGTGACGTGGCTCCTTCGCTGATGGAGCCATCCTGTACGTTTTTCTCGACTGTGCTGGCATGGCGGGCGTAGCCGATCACTTTGTGTCCGGCTCGTTGCAGCCGCTGTGCCATATTGGCTCCCATGCGGCCAAGTCCAATCATTCCAAGTTCCATATGCTTTTCCTTTCTCGCTTTTAGTGGCTGGCTAAGGGCGACGATGCTCCGACTCTCCATCCTTCTGAGGGGGAAGTCGTAGGGGCGACGCCTTGTGCTCGCCCGTGCTGGCCCACCTCTTCTGGCTGCGGGCGAGCACAAGGCATCGCCCCTACGACGTACTCCTCACGGACGAAGATCCAAACTTCCTTAGCCCTTGCTATTATATAGCTAATATGGGGGTATGTGCCAAATGTGCGCGTTCAACTAGCCGCGTGGTAGGGGTGCAGGGGCAGGCTAAAGCTGAAGGTTGAGCCTTTACCCCGCTCGCTCTCGACCCAGATATGGCCGCGGTGGTGCTTGATAATCTCCCAGGCGATGTAGAGGCCGACGCCGAGACCGGAAGGAAGATGCTCCTGATCGCTTATCTGGTAAAGGCGCTCAAAAATTTTCTGCTTGATCTTCTTTCACATCCACTCGCTCTATCCCTATTCATCCAGAACCGTACTGTTTCGCCTCCTTATCAAATCAACCAGGCTGGTGCTCCGGTTTCACGTACAGGGCGCGAAAATCCTGAAAGATTTGCTGGACGAGTGCCGGGATATTATGAATATGTCGTCTGGCAAAAAGTTTCAATTCTTCTTCCGCCGCACCCTCTTCAAGTAGGGAAGCAAACTGTTTGCGTTCCTCAGGCGAGAGCGCGGCTAACATGCGCATAAAGACAAAGTCTTCAAATTGCTTATGTAGCTGGTAGAGTAATCTCTCTCTTCGCTCTTTGTCGCGAATAAGCAATCCACTATATGTCAGCGCTTCGTCTAAAAGGCTTTCAAGGTAAGGACGAAGCTCAGCGAGCATCTTATCGCTCATCAGAACCTTCTCCTTTTCCACCGTAGCATCATTTATCAAGCCGAATCTCTTTCTTGTAAGCAAAAAGATGCGCTCATTATTACATCGTTGCTTTATCTCTCTACCCGGTTGGAAGTGTCGGCATCTATAACCCTTATGCTCGTCAAGGGCTAGCACGGGCGATGCAGTTACATAGTTTCACCGATCTCAATTAAAGAGCTATTGTAGTTTTTCTATAGAAAATGTTTAGTAGAGTAGAATTACTCTACTGTCTGTTTCTCTAATTTATAATGCGGAAAATCGTAGGGGCGACGCCTTGAGGCCGTCCGGGAGGCTGTCCGGGGAGGCTCGCTGGGGGCGAGAGACGGGGAGACGGCCAGAGACGGACGCCCACCGCAATTGATCTGAAATCTCAAACACCTGCAGATCAACCACGTTGCCCGGATGCGACTGAGACGGACGCCCAGCGCAATTGATCTGAAATCGCAACTGCCCTGGAACGCGGGCGAGCACCAGGCGTCGCCCCTACAACTTTCTGCTGCCCTCCGAAGGATGGAGACCCACAGAGCAGCGTGGCTATTGTAAAACGCACTTGAGTTTGATAAAGTAATATGCGGTACATAGTGCAAACTCCGCCGGTGCGGGAAAAGCATCGCGGAGGGGATGAATGGAATGGAGGTTTTTTTATGACGATAGATACACAGAAGGAAACGCTGGGCTTTCAGGCCGAGGTCACGCAACTGCTGAATTTGATGGCGCATTCGCTCTATAGCAATAAAGAGATTTTTCTGCGCGAACTGATTTCCAATGCCTCAGATGCCATCGACCGCCTGCGTTTCGACGCGCTTTCTCAACCCGAACTGTATGAACATGATCCTGATCTCAAAATTCGCGTGGCCTATGATAAGCAGGCGCGCACTATTATGGTCTCTGATAATGGTATCGGTATGAGCCGGGACGAGGTGATCGCCAATATCGGCACGATTGCCAAATCGGGGACACGAGAATTTTTCCAGTCGCTGACAGGCGATCAGCAGAAAGATGCCAGCTTGATCGGGCAATTTGGAGTGGGCTTCTACTCTTCCTTTGTCGTTGCCGATAGAGTGACGCTGACGACGCGGCGCGCCGGGTTGGAGCCAACCGAGGCGGTGCGCTGGGAGTCCAACGGTCAGGGCGAATATACATTAGAGAACGTCGAGAGAGCCTCTCGCGGCACCGAAATCGTGTTGCACCTGCGCGAGGGTGAAGATGATCTGCTCAGTGGCTACGAGTTGCGTTCGATTATTCGCAAATACTCCGACCACATCACCGTCCCGGTCGTCATGAAGTCGGAGGAAAAGGATAAGGACGAGGAGGAAGTTGTCAACCGCGCCTCTGCCCTGTGGACGCGCCCAAAAAGCGATATCAGTGAGCAGGAATACAACGAGTTCTACAAACATCTGACGCATGATTTTGAGGATCCGCTGGCCTACGTGCATAGCCGCATGGAGGGCAACTACGAGTACATTCTGCTGCTCTACCTGCCCGCGCACGCGCCTTTTGACCTCTGGACTCGCGAGCGCCATCACGGTGTCAAGCTCTACGTGCGCCGCGTCTTTATTATGGACGATGCCGAGAAATTGATGCCGCGCTACCTGCGCTTCGTGCGCGGCATCATCGACTCAAGCGATCTGCCCCTGAACGTCTCACGCGAACTCTTGCAGCACAACCGCATGATCAACACCATGCGCTCGTCGGCAGTGAAAAGGGTGCTGGGGATGCTGACCGATATGGCCTCCAACGACAAAGAGAAGTATGCCACCTTCTGGTCGGAGTTCGGCCAGGTGCTCAAAGAAGGACTTTTGGAGGACCATGCCAATCGCGAGACGCTGGCGAAACTGCTGCGTTTTGCCACGACTACCTCTGGTAGCGCCACGCAGGATGTTTCGCTGGAAGAGTACGTTGGCAGGATGAAGGAGGGCCAGGACAAAATTTACTATCTCGTCGCCGATAGCTTTGCCGCCGCCAAAGATAGCCCGCTGCTGGAAATCTTCAAAAAGAAAGGTATCGAGGTGCTGCTACTCTCTGAGCCAGTGGATTACCTGTGGACGACCGAACTCAACGAGTTCAATGGCACGGCCTTGCAGTCCGTCTCGCGGGGCGAGCTTGATCTGAGCAAGATCGGTGGTGAGCAGGCGCAGGAGGAGGAGAAGTCACAGAAGAGCGTGGAGGAGACCAGGGGCCTGCTTGAGCGCATGAAGTCGGTGTTGGGTGAGAAGGTCAAGGAGGTGCGCACAACGACACGCCTGACCACCTCTCCGGCTTGCCTGGTTGTTGACGAGTACGGCCTCGACCCCAGCCTCAAACGTCTGCTGCAGTCGGCGGGGCAGACCATCCCAATGGATAAGCCTATTCTGGAGATCAATCCAGACCATCCAATCATCACCAAAATGAGCAATGAGACGGATGAACAGCGCTTCAGCGATTGGACCTACGTGCTTTTCGACCAGTCGGCCCTGAGCATCGGCGAGCAACTGGAAGACCCCATCAGCTTTGTCAACCGGCTCAATGCTTTGCTGACATCGCCAGAGGTGTAGTGTTTGTTCAGGTTCGCTCTGGTAGAACAGCCGTGCAAGGCTGTTCTACCAGAGCGAACCTGAACAAACA
>DASTKE010000371.1:0-2014 GCA_035716105.1 Ktedonobacteraceae bacterium
GGCGTGAAACGCAGTTTGAAGCCGCGTTCCAGATTGAACATCTCGCCATGATAGACCAGCTTCTCGCCGCGCAGGATCATCCTGATGATCTCAACATATTCGCGGGTGCGGCGCACCGGCTTCTCAAAGGGGACGCCGTGCCAGTGTTCAACCACAAGAGCGCCTGACGGGCCAAGCCCCAGCATGATACGCCCACCAGAACGCTCGTCTAGCGTCGCGACGGTGCTGGCAATCAGCGCAGGACTGCGCGAGTAAATATTGGCGATGCCCGCCCCAATCTTGATACGCTTCGTTACGCGCACCAGGTCGGCCATCGAGGTAAACAGTTCATAGCCCCATGACTCGCCCAGCCAGACCGAGTCAAAGCCCAGTTCGTCGGCGATTTTCACCTTCTCCATCACCGCGTTCCAGTCCCCAGGAAAATTCGGAGCCTCGGTCACAAAGCCCACGCGCTTGCGCCACGCCCTCGCGTCCGTACCCGTGCCAGCAGTGGAATCGGTTGTCATATGCAATCCCTTCCTTCAAGGTGACAGAAACTTCTAACTATACAGTTCTGTTATTATATCGCACATTCCACCGCCAGCGTCTCGTCCAGCGCCCATTCCATGAAAGAACCGTCGAAGTTGGCGACAACCTGTCCGGTGTAGTATTCACGCAGGAGTGCGAAGAGAGCGGAGCGCACGCCAACTTCGCAACAGGCGGTGATGTGTTTCGCTAATCGCCATCATCAGCGACGATTTACAACCGGCGGGAGGGTGGGTCTTCGGAAAGGTCTCGATCTAAATGCTGATCGGCAAAGGAGACAGGCTCTTCACGCGGCTCCAGATAGGTGAAGATGGTGCTCTCCGGCAAAGAGCCTCTGAGGGCTGCTTCAATGTCTTCGCTGAGCGCGTGCCCTTGAGAGATCTTCCATGTACCCGGAACGAGGAGGTTAAAGTAAATGAACCGCCGCCTGCCTGCTCTCCGCTTACGCAAAGCGTGGTAATCTACGCCACGCGCTCGATAAGCATCTAAAATGGTGTGAATCTGGGCAAGGTCCGGTGGCGGAAGGGCGGTATCCAACAGTCCCAGGCCGGTCTCCCACAGCAGGCGTATAGCCGTCCAGATCACATTCACGGCAACCAGCAGGGCGATAATGGGGTCCAGGATCAGCCACCCGGTGAGGGCGACAAGGATGACACCGATGAGCACGCCGACAGTTGTCCATACATCTGTGAACAGGTGTTTCGCGTCAGCTTGCAGGGTGATTGAACGCTGCTGCTTACCGGCGCGCAGCATAAACCAGGCCAGAACGCCATTGATCAGCGCCCCTGAGACGGAGAAAGCAAGACCGACTCCAATATCTTCCAGCGGTCGCGGGTGCAGTAAGCGGGGAATGGCTTCAAGCACAATCACCAGAGCGGCGACGAGGATCAGCGCACCCTCAACGCCGCTGGAAAAATACTCGGACTTCGTATGACCATAGGCATGTTCCTCGTCCGCCGGGCGGGCAGCCAGGGTTAATGCCCAGAAGGCAACCAGAGCCGCGATGAGATTCACCACCGATTCTGCGGCATCGGAAAACAGCCCTACCGACCCGGTGAGAAGGTATGCCACAAATTTTACGCCCATCGTGACGAGGGCGGCAAAGATGGACAACACAATATAGAAACGCGCTGGCCGGTTGGTCATCGTACTCCTTCTTAACAGCTGATACAAACGTCTTTTTTCCTTCTCTAACTTCTCTCATGGTAACACGCGGTGCAAGGAGAGATCAGACTACTCCATCTCCGATCTGGCAACAGCCCAGATTTGCTCTTCCAATTGCTATCAAACGGCGTAAAAATCTGCTATACTGAATGATAGAAGTTGATCTTTGTATGGGGATTGGAGGCGCAATGGCCACCTACGATGAACGTATTGCGGCATTAGAAAAAGACAGCGCTATCATGAAACGCGATATCATCTACAAACTCGACGACACAAATAGCGCGGTAACAATAATCAAAGGGATCGTCGGGAGCCAGGAACAAAA
>DASTKE010000372.1:0-4423 GCA_035716105.1 Ktedonobacteraceae bacterium
CCCTCGTTCAGGCAGCTATCGCCATAGCTGCGCCCATACGCGTAGGGCAAAACAGGCAGTTCAAAGCTCGCCAGGTCTGGCAACTCATGCCGCCAGTACACCGGAATCACTCGCTCCGGTTCCACATCTGGATAGCGTCCCCAGGATTGGATACGCGATGCTTTGTTAGATAAAACCATGGTTTTCCTACCATTATTTTCCGGGTCTGTGTCGTTGAAGGGAATTCGTAGGGGCGATGCCTTGTGCTCGCCCGCTGTGGTCCATTCTCCCGGACACGGGCGAGCACAAGGCATCGCCCCTACGAATTCCCTTGACTTAATTTCTCCTTCATCAAAGCAGAATTATCATACTGTATTTAGCGCGGCATCGCAAGAGATACTCTCCCACCAGATGAGCTATCTGCTATAATAGGGAACGCATCAGGACGTGGAAGGACGATGCAAATCCAACAGACACTTCTATTAAAGACCCACGTGTGGTTGAGGCACGAGAACTGACCTCAGCCACTGGACAAGCACAACGACGAAAGTGCTTGCTTGAGAAAGAATAATTATATACACTTAGAGAGGAAATCCCCATGCCACCAGTCGATTTCACCACGCTCGAAACCGCCCGCTTGCGTTTGAGGCATTTCAGGGATGACGACCTTGGGGCATTTGTGGCGTACCGCAATGACCCTGAAGTTGCCAGGATATCTATGCCATCCTCAAGGAAGAATGGCTGCTCAGGCATAGCACACCGATGCAATGATCTATTCTAGCTTCTTCCACGTACCTTCCATATCAAGACTGAACGATACATTCAGGTGTGTTATACTGCTAGAGGTTGTGCTAGAGGTTGTGCTGGTGCATGGAGAACTCCGTTGGCGCTCTCCATGTACCAGCACAACCTCTTGTAAAGCGAACCGCGTAGCGTGAGCAGTCCTGAAAAGTATATGCCGTAGCTGTTCTTCCACCCTTTCATAGGAGGCAATATGGGCATGACCAACGATGGTCTGTCGTACTGGCAGGCCGAGACCACTGGCGAACCATTGCTCGAAATCACGATTGGAGACCTGCTAGACCAGTGTGCCACGGAGATTCCCACCCACGAAGCCATCGTCTATTCGGGCTACCCCGAATTCGGCGGTGTGCTGGACATTCGCTGGAACTACGCTGAGTACCGGGCGCGAGTCAACGCCGTCGCCAAAGGATTGATGGCGCTGGGGCTGAACAAAGGCGATCATATCGCTGTCTGGGCTATCAACCTGCCGGAATGGCCGCTGCTGCAACTGGCTGCCGCCAAAGCCGGACTGGTACTGGTGACGATCAATCCCGTGCTGCGAGCATCGGAGGTCGAATACATTCTCAAGCAGGGCGATGTGCGGGCGCTGTTCTTCATGGCGCAAATTCGCGACCACAACTGCCTGGCAACCTTGCGCTCCCTGACCACTCCTGGCGACAGACCGGGTGAGGTCAGCAGCGAAGGCAACGAGCGCCTGCTCCTGCTGCGCTACGCCTGTCTGATTGGGATGCCGCCAGCCGACATGGAACAGGACGGGTGGCGACCGGCACTCTTCAAAGAGATGGTCGCCGGAGGAGCGGCGATCAGCGACGAGGCGCTGGTGGAGCGGCAAGCCTCGGTCGCACCCAATGATCCCGGCATGATCCTTTACACTTCCGGCACAACTGGCTTTCCAAAGGGCGCGGTACTGACCCATCGCAACCTGCTCAATAATGCCAATCTGGTCGTGAGCCAGGGAGGGCTGGAATACGAGATTCGCGGCTGCACACTTGTGCCATTCTTCCACGTCTTCGGCTGCGTGGGCAACGTTCTGGTCGCGCTCTGCTCCGGCGGCAGCATCTATCCCCTGCTCGGCTTCGACCCCCTCAAGGCCATGCAGGTCATCAGCAAAGAGCGCTGCACCGTCACCGGCGGCGTTCCAACGATGTTGATGGCGCTCCTGCAACACCCCGATTTTGCGCAATACGATCTCTCTTCTCTCAAGCAGATCAGTTGCGCGGGCGCGCCCGTACCGGTTGCCCTGATGGAACAGGTGAAGGAACGCATCGGAGCCGATATCATCATTGCCTTCGGCCAGACGGAGAATACGGGAGCCATGACACTGACACTGGCCGACGATCCCTTTGAACGCAAGGCGACGACAGTGGGCAAAGCGCTGCCTCATACCGATGTCAAGATTATTAACCCGGCCACAGGCGAAGTGGTTCCCATAGGCGAGCGGGGCGAAATCTGCTGCCGGGGCTTCCTGGTCATGGACGGTTACTACAACATGCCAGACAAGACGGCGTCAGCGGTGGACGCCGATGGCTGGCTGCACACTGGCGACCTGGCGACGATGGACGAGCATGGCTATGTCAACATCGTGGGCAGGCTCAAAGAGATGGTGATTCGCGGCGGCGAGAACCTCTTCCCACGCGAGATCGAGGAGTTCCTGATTCGCCACCCCAAAGTGGCCGACGTGCAGGTGCTCGGCGTACCCGACAAATTCTACGGCGAAGAACTGCTGGCTGTGGTGCTGCCCAGAGCAGGCGAGCACCTGACCGAGCAAGAACTGCGCGACTACAGCAAAGGGCAGATCAGCCGCCAGAAAATCCCACGCTACTTCCAGTTCGTGGAGTCCTATCCCATGACCGCCAGCGGCAAAGTGCAGAAATTCGTGCTGCGCGAGCAGGCCATCCAAGCACTTGGCCTGGGGGAAGCCACCGGAGCGAAAACAGCGTGATAGGATTGGGATTGAATGCACGATGATGGATGGCGGAATGCGCGCATTCCGCCATCCATCATCGTGCATTCAATCCCGAAACAAGGAACATGGGTAGGAGGCGAAACACGTATGCATGTCGTTATCTTCGCGGGAGGGACGGTACAGCCGGGCAAGGCGGTGCAAGCAGCGCTTGCCAGCGCGGAGTTGATTATTGCCGCCGATAGCGGGGCTGCAACCGCGCTGGACATGGGCTACTTGCCAGCCATCGTGGTCGGTGATTTCGACTCGCTCGCGCCACTGCCATTGCAACAGCTAGAGACACGGGGCAGCCAGATTATCCGGGTTGCCGCCGAGAAGGATGAGACCGATAGCGAACTGGCCGTCCAGACCGCCATTGAGCGCGGAGCCGGTAGCATCACCATGCTGGGAGCGCTGGGCGGCGAGCGCTTCGATCATACAATGGCAAATGTTCTGCTGCTGGCGGGTTTTGAGTCGCCCCCTATGTGCATCGTGGATGGCTCCTCGGTCTGCTGGCTTCTGCGCGGCCCTGGCAGCGAAACCATCGTCGGCTCCCCCGGCGACCTGCTCTCGCTCATCCCTCTCACCACCGCAGCCACAGGCGTGCGCACCTCCGGTCTCTACTATCCTCTCGATGGCGGAACCCTGCGCTTCGGCAAACCACGCGGTGTCAGCAACGTCCTCACATCTGAGCGTGCCACCGTTTCGTTAGAAAGTGGGTTGTTGCTGATTATCCACACGGAAACAGGCGTGCCGACATAGGTGCCAACTTAGGCCCAGCAGGCCACCCGCAAGGGGATGGCCCTACTAGCAACGCTCCTCATGTGCGTATAGTAGGGCCATCCCCTTGCGGGTGGCCTGCCAAAGTCTGCACCCCTTAAGTTGATTTTTATGAGGCGTGCCGCCTGTCCAATAGATAGAAGTACTTCTTTCTTGTACTCTATGCTTGAGCTTGCTATACTTTACAGTAGAGCACGTGTCTGAGCTTCCCCAGTTTCTGGCACCGTCGCTTTCACTCTCGCTAGCAGGAGAAGAGAATCCCCACGGCAGAGATGCCCTTCACAGGTGCTGTGGGCGATTCAACATATCATGGAAAATCGTAGGATGTTTGGAGGGTTGGCCTGTCTGGCGCTCTTGCTGGTGTTTCCGCTGCTGTTCCCCAATCCAGCGGTTACATCGGTCGCGGTCTTCGCCTTGATCGCGGCGGGAGCGGCAACGGCCTGGAATATTTTTTCCGGTTACACCGGCTACATCTCCCTGGGTTACGCCGCCTTTTACGGTCTCGGCGCGTATGCCCTGGCGATTCTCTGCGCCGTATGGCGCGTTCCGGGTGGCTTCGGACCTTTTCTCTTGCTGCCGGTTGTTGGCGGCATCACCGGTCTATGCGCCATTCCCCTCGGCTGGGTCGCGCTCAAGACAAAGCGCTTTGCCTTCATGGTGATTACCATCGCCATCTATGCAGTAACCTCGCAGTTGCCGAACCTGCTGACTGGCCTGAGCGCACATATGGGCGAGTTGTCGCTGCCCATCCCACTATGGAGCGGGGATACCTTCAATCTACCCTTTTACTACACTGCCCTCGCTGTGCTTCTGCTGGCTCTCGGCACCTCCTGGTGGGTGCGTACCTCCAAATACGGGCTTGGCCTGCTCGCGATGCGCGATGACGAGGAGCGCGCCTGGGGATTGGGCATAGACACG
>DASTKE010000373.1:0-8107 GCA_035716105.1 Ktedonobacteraceae bacterium
GTTGTAGGGGCGATGCCTTGTGCTCGCCCGTGAGGCTGTTCTGACAGCAGGCGTCCGTCTCCGTCCCCCAGACGGCCTCAAGGCATCGCCCCTACGACTTGCCCTCTCATGGTTACGCTACCGAAGGAGCGCCGGGAAGGATGTGGTATTGCATTTTGAGGGTGATGACGCGGGTGACGGCTTCGTCGATGCGGGCGCGGGTGAGCGTACCGTCTTGCAGGGCCGCTTTGATGGCGTTGATGGTGGCCTGCATCTGGTAGGCACCGATGGGGCCGAGGATCATGTCGTTCCCGGCTTTGAGAGCCAGCACCGCAGCCTGGGGAACGCTCCACTTTTTAGAGATACCATCCATGTAGAGCGCGTCGGTCGTGACCACACCGTCGTAGCCAAGCTGGTGGCGCAGGATATCGGTGATGAAGGTGGGTGAAAGCTCGGCTGGCATGACAGGATCGATGGCAGGCATCAGCAGGTCGGTGGACATAATCATGCCGGGATTGAGCAGCTTGTTCTTCGACTGGATGAAGGCGCGGTAGGGAGCGAGTTCGGTAGCGTAAATCTGGTCAGCCGTGCGTTTGATGATGGGCAAGCCGACATGGGCATCAATGGTGGCCGCGCCGAGTCCCGGATAGTGCTTGATGCAGGCGACGATATTTGAGCTTTGCAGCGCTTGCATGAAGGCTCCAGCATAGGTTTCTACAGCCTGTGGCGTGGTGCCGAAGGTGCGCGTGAGCTGGTCGGGGCCGTTGACCACCTGCACATCGACATCGGGGGCCATATCCAGATTGAAGCCGAGCGCCCGCAGTTCGGAGGCGATCTTCTTTCCCGCGCTGGTTGCCGCCGCCACGTGGCCGCTATCGGCGATCTCGGTCGCGCTCGGCTTCCATGTTTTATAGATGTTTTGCAGGCGGTCGACGTAGCCGCCCTCTTCATCGACGGAGATGAAGAGGGGGATCTTCGCGTGCTGCTGCATTTGCGTGATATCGTGCTTCGTTTGATTGAACCCGAACATCTGCCAGGTATAGAGAATCACACCGCCAGCGTGCAGATTCTGGATCATGTATTGAAGGTCGGGCGAATACGACGGGCCACTATATTGCACCGTGATAAGCTGGCCAATCTTCTCGTCCAGCGTCATACGGGAGACAAAGAGGCTGGCAAGCTGTTTCAATGTCAGATGATCGCTCTTGTGCCATATGGCGTTGATCTGCGCTGCGCTGAGTGGCAATTGCACATAGGGGCCTCTGGGGATGGAGAGTTTCGTCCTCGCATGTGGCGTTCCTTTGGAAGCATGAAGTTCAAGCGCGCTGCCACTGATATTAAGGATGCTCAGCACGAGCAGCAGGGTCAGAAAGGGCAGCGCGAGCCGGCGTCCGAAACGCCTTTTGCGGGGGAGTGCAGCCACCACCGTTTGCCCTTCATGTTCCACCATCTCCGGCTGTCGAGAAGAAGCTGTATCTCCTTGAGTTGTATCAGGCTTTTGTGATTGTTCATCAATACTCATGGCACAGATATTTTCCCATTTCGTTGTATGACAGGGACAACTCTTCATCGTCCCAGGCCACCCGCGAGAGGTGGCCCTACTATATACAGCACAGATCGATCCGCGCCCTCACTCGTGTATAGTAGGGCCACCTCTTGCGGGTGGCCTGGGATGGAGAGCGCGGATGTTCTACTGTGGTGGGATCGCTGGCATCAGGTGATACTGCATTTTCAGCGCGAGAATACGGGTAGCCGCCTCGTCAATTCTCGCTTTTGAGAGCGTACCGTCTTGCAGGGCCGCCTTGATGGCCTCGATGACGGCGATGGTCTGGGCGGTGCCTGTAGGGCCGAGGATCATGTCGTTCCCGGCCTTGAGGGCCAATACCGCGGCTTCGGGCATACTCCACTTTTGCGTGATGCCTTTCATGTAGAGAGCGTCGGTCAGCGTCACGCCATCATAGCCGAGCTGCTTGCGCAGGATGTCGGTCATGAAAATGGGCGAGAGTTCAGCAGGCATCACCGGATCGATGGCAGGCATCAACAGATCGGTTGGCATAATGATACCGGGGTTGAGCAGCTTGTTCTGCGACTGGATGAAGGTGCGATAGGGAGCCAGTTCGGTGGCGTAAATCTGGGCTTTGGTGCGGTTGATGACGGGCAGAAGTTGGTGCGCATCACCGGTGGCATCGCCGAGGCCGGGATAGTGTTTAATGGTAGCGATCACGCCATCACCTTGCAGCGCCTGCATGTAAGCTCCCGCGTAGGTGATGACGGACTGTGGCGTATAGCCAAAGGTGCGCGTTACCAGGTCATAGCCGGGTACCAGTTGTACATCGACATCGGGCGCGAGGTTGACGTTGATGCCGAGCGCTGAGAGTTGTTGCGCCGCCAGTTTCCCCTGCTGCGTGGCAACATTGGGATTGCCCGTCTCGTAAATCTGTGTGGCGGACATGCGCGGCGGATAGATGTGCAGCAGGCGATGCACATATGGCCCACCCTCTTCATCGGCTGAGATGAGCAGTGGGAATGTTGCCCGCTTCTGCATCTCCGCGATGTCATGTTTGGTCTGGTTAAAGCTGAGCATCTGGAACTCGTACATGATGACGCCGCCCGCGTGCAAGGTATTCAGCATATAATCGAGATCGGACGAGTAGGAGGTATCGCCGTACTCGACCATGATAAGCTGCCCGATCTCCTCGTCGAGCGACATGCGCTCAACATAGAGGCTGGCAAGCTGCTTGTACTGCATATGTGAGACAAGGTGTTGCAGGGCGTTGACCTGCGCCGGGTTGAGCGGCGGCTGCACAAAGGGTCCAGTATGGCCCGTCGCGCCACTGGTCGGGGCTACCTGCGTCTCCGTACCTCCAAAGTAGCGCGGCGCGTAGATCGCGCCAAAGGCGACCAGAAGACAGAGCACCGCCAGCGTAACGAGAATGGGAATGGCGGTGCGGCGCTTGCGACGACGCGGCATCTGTGCCTGTACAACTTGCACCGAGACCGGCGGCAAAGATGGCGGAACAAGGGGGCGAGTTGGTATGTCAGATGAAGTTTGATCCTTGTAGTGTGTATCCTGGCGTGATGGACGTGGACGCGCCGGAATCGTGGCACGGGGTTGAGAGCGCGAGGACGCGGACGGTTCCGGCCCTCCATCAGTACGCATAGTCATAGAGACTCCTAACAGAAATACAGAGACGTTCTATAAAGGTATGCTTGCAGGTATATTACGCTGATTACTGGCTGCCCGTTTCTGGCTCGCGGACAGAGAGGTCTTGCTGGCCTGTTCCATCTCCCTCTACTCCTTGTAACGCGCTGGAAGGCAAATTTGTCACGGTTGGCTGCACCAAAGTCTGATCGGACGCTTGTTGTGAAGGCGCACTATTGACACGAGTATCGCGTCCCAATTTTACACGCCTGGGCTTTGGCACAACCACTGTGCGTGTTGGTTCATCCTCAATAGAGGGGAAAGAGGGCTGTTCCCTGGTCGGTTCCGGCAGAGGCGTCACCGGAGAGGGCCGCGGAGGTACCGGGGAAGACGGTGGCACCGGCGGAAGGGCCGATACCGGCGGTGAAAACGGAGGAGTCATGGGAGCATTTCCCGACCCGGGACCGGGCGCACGTCGACGAGCGGCGCGTACATTCGGCACGGTGGAGGCTGGTGTGCGCGAGAAGTCGAAGGCCACCTTGATGGCATGGCTCTGCCCCTTGCCCGTCGCGGTCGCGAGCGCCTGGCGATATTCGTTGAGCGCGAAGCGATGCGTCACCAGGCGGTCAAGCCGCAGTTGTCCCTGCTCAACCATTTCGGCAACAATGGAGAAGGTGGAGCGCCGCGTCAGGCTGCCGAGCGGCCAGTATTCCATGCCAGAAGCCCGCGAGCCGACAAGATTGACCTCATGATACCAGACGGGTGTGAGATCGATGTGCATGGGATGCAGGCTGATGCCGACCAGTACCAGTGTCGCGCCCGCTCGCGCCCATCGCAGGGCATTGTGCAGCGTGCGCTTCGTGCCAATGGTATCATAGATGACATCATAGCCACCCAGCAGCGTCTGGTTGCCCAGCAAGCCGCGAAACATTTGCGCGCCAGTCGCACTCTGCACATCCTGATAGCTATGGTTGGGGTAGATGATATGATCGGCTCCCATGCGCGTCGCCTGTTCCACCTGGTAAGTGTAGCGAGCCTGCACGCTGATCTCCACGTCTGGCATCAGCGCTCGCACCACTTTGAGGGTCAGCAAGCCAATCGTACCGGCTCCAATGATAAGGACGCGATCGCCCGGCTGCGGCAGGTGGCGCAAGACGGCGTGCAGCGCCACCGCCGCCGGTTCCAGCAGCACCGCTTGCTCATCATTAAGCCTGGGCGGAACGCGGAAGAGTTGTTGTTCGGGCAGCAGCATCTCCTCGCTCCAACCACCGCCAATGGGTTGTGTTCTGGCAAGCATCCCGCGCTCACAGAGGTTGTAATCACCGGAAGCACAGGCATGGCACAGCGGCTGCAAGCCCATTGAGAGGCAGTTGGAACCATATTGCAGCGCCACACGGTCTCCCACGCGCAGGTGCTGCACGTCCTCTCCCACTTCAATGATCTCGCCGACAACCTCATGGCCAGGATAGGAGGACTGGTGTTCCGGCAGGGCCGCGGGAGCGATACGCGGGTCAACATCCAGGTAGATCATATGCAGATCGCTGCCACAAATACCTGACAGCGAGTTGCGCACGCGCACCCAATTCGAGCCTGCTAAGGCGGGACGGGGCAGGTTCCGCACCTGCAATGGGGCGAAGGAAGAGAAGTAGGCACCGCGCCAGACACGCCCCAGAAGTTGCGTCATCAAGACCCGCGATGGGTCAAGGGTGAGTGTCGAGGTCCACATGCTAAAGCTCCTCTCCTGTTCTTAACGGAGTTTCCGCGTCGTATCTATCCATGCCTGATGAGTTCCTGCTCATCTTGTGCAGTGTATCATGCTACCTCAAGCCGGTCAATCTTTATAGGAAAGGGTGGTAAGCGATTGGGATCTGTTGGGAAAGCCGGGCAGGCCACCCGCGAGGGGATGGCCCTACTATATCCGTCAGAAGTGCTTGCAGAGCTACGTGGCGTATAGTAGGGCCATCCCCTCGCGGGTGGCCTGTGGGTGTGCTCCCTGTTTCCTTTTCCATAGTACTAGTCGACGCTGGGGAGGGCGATGGTGAAAGTGGTTCCTTGCTCCTGCATGGGTTCGGCGGACAAGGAGGTAGAGGAGAAGGTGATGGTGCCATGATGGGCGAGCACAATAGCCTGCGCGATGGAAAGGCCAAGTCCTGTTCCCGCGACCGGCACACCCTGCCCGTCGACAGTGGGAAGATGTTGGCCGCGATAGAAGCGGTCGAAGATGTGCGGCAGGTCATCGGTGGCAATGCCATCGCCATTGTCGCTGACCTGCACCAGCATCTGCCCGTTCTGTTTGTCAAGCGAGAGCTTAATCCATCCGTCCGGGCCGGGACGCCCGTATTTCAGCGCGTTGTCAAAGAGCACGACGATCGCCTGTTTGAGGTTATCGACGTCGGCCTGCACTCCCATCCGTTCCTGCGTGGCGAGGTAGAGCGAAATTGTACGGTCATCCGTTGCCATCAGCTTCGCCTGCTCGACGGCCTCGATGGCTATCTCGACGAGATCGACGTAGCGCATATTCATGGCGCGTCCTTCGTCGAGGCGCGAGAGCGTCATCAGGTCGTTGACCAGCCGCCTCATGCGCTCGGCCTCGTTTCGCATCATGCGCAGCACGCGCTGCAAGGTCGTGGGGTCATCCTTCGCCCCGCGCAAGAGCACCTGGGTAAAGCCGTAGATGGAGGTGAGCGGCGTGCGCAACTGGTGGGAGGCATCGGAGAAGAATCTGCGCGCCCGCAGTTCCCCCACCCGGTGCGCCTCCGTCGTGCGCTCCAACTGGTCGATCATGCGCTGGATACTGGTCGCAAGCTGCCCGATCTCATCGTCGGTCTGCGGCAGACGCACCCGCTGGTGTAAATCGCCCAGCGCAATGGCCTGGGTCGCGTCTCGCATCTGTCGCAGCGGCTTGATCATTAAACCGGTAATGATGAAAACCAGCAGCGCGCCGAGGGCAGTCAGCGAGAAGGCCACCACGCCAATTAACACCAACAAGCTGCTGAGGGTGTTGCGTTCGACCGGGTAGGATGTCGTAGCGACTATATAGCCAGCAGCGACGCTGCCGGTGGCCTGGCAATCGGGCGGCGGTTGCAATGATACCAGACCGGTATCGAATGGACCTGCGCTCGCGTCGGCATGCGTTATCTGTGGCGTCGTCACAACATGAGGGCTGGCGAAAAACGAAGACTTGATATATGGCAACCGCTGGTTGATGAACGTGCCATTGCTGCTGGCAACCACACGGCCCTGATTGTTGACGAGGTAGACAGCATCGATATCATCGAGATCGCTCTCCTGCTTGATATTCTCATAGGTGTTCGCCAGCGGCACGTTGAGGCAGTAGACATCATTGACGACCTGCGCCCGAAAGTGCGTGATACGCTGGATAAAAGCGTCCCGCCCATTGCTGTAGAGTACAGAAGAAGCCGCGTTATAGAGAAACGCGCTAAGCAGCAGCCCGAAGATAGCGAAGAGCGTGATGTACACCAGCGTCATCCGCCAGCGCAGGGTGGAGAAAGGATGCAGCCAGGAAGGCAGCCAATTTCTCTTCGGCCCTGATGGAGGAGTGTTCGCGGCAGTCGAGGCAGCGCCCGACGGCTCTGGCCCGACTGTCCCCTCTGAAACTTCGATCATGGGCGCAATCTCAACTTCTTGAGTGGTCGCCACACTGGAAGTATGCCCAGGAGCAAGGTGAAGCATACGTGTCAGCCGGACTATAGTGAAATTGAAGGAATTGGGGGCGCTGGTATGCGGCTCTAGTGACATCCTGAGATCACCCTTTCAAGACATAGCCAACGCCACGTACTGTCTGGATCAACCGGGGAGTACTGGGCGAATCCTCGATTTTCTCGCGTAAGTAGCGCACGTAGACCTCGATAATATTGGTCTCACCGAGAAAATCGTAGCCCCAGACCCGATTCAGAATGGTCTGCCGGTCCAGCACCTGGCGCGGATGACTCATGAAAAGATGCAACAGGTTATATTCCGTCGCGGTAAGTTCAATCAGCCGACCGGCGCGAGTGACCTCACGAGTCGCCATGTTGAGCTGCAAATCACCAAATTGCAAAATCTGGCTCGGTAATTCGCCTCCCTGCTCCGAGCGCTGCACCCGCTGCTGCCGCCGCAAAATGGCCTTGACACGGGCTACCAGTTCCTCAAAATCGAAAGGCTTGGTCAGGTAATCGTCCGCGCCGGTATCCAGTCCAGTCACACGGTCGCGCACCTCATCTTTGGCGGTCAGCATTAAGATAGGAACATCCTGGGTGGTGGGATTCGAGCGCAAACGCCGGCAAACTTCCAGACCATCCATGCCGGGCAGCATTAAATCCAGAATAATCAGGTCAGGACTTAAGCGCTGCGCCGCAGAAATTCCTTCCGGGCCATCGGAGACAGACTCGACCTGAAAACCCTCGTAACGCAATCCCAGGCGGATCAGTTCCTGGATGTTCTCCTCGTCATCGACGACAAGCACTTTCAATACAGGCTGTTTTTCCTGGTGATTATTCGTTTGCCATGCCATAACGATGCTCCCAATCTGCCCCTTAGCTGTCTCAGTCTTCTCATCAATACGCGAGAAACACGTGCGACTCCAACGTGTTACCAACGTGTACCGTAGTTCATCACAAGATGTATTATAGATACCTGTTATCTCGTTCGCAAGGGAACAGTATAGTTTTCCTGACTTTTCTCAGCAGAAATTAATGCTATCGCTCCATTTTTCCTATAGATGATGACATTCACGACGATACGTACTACAATAGCAAAAAACACGGAGGGACAGGATAACATTGATGGACCCAAATATGTACTCAGACTCAAATCCGACCGAGCCAAACTTGTACTCAAACCCGACAGGCCCTAATATGTACCCAAATCCGACCGAGCCAAACTTGTACCCAGATTCAAACCCGACAGGCCCCAATATGTATCCAAACTCAGGCATGTACCCAAACCCAACAGAGCCGAATATGTACCCGGCTCCAAATCCGAATG